>JAKLHB010000273.1 GCA_022710345.1 Planctomycetota bacterium | reverse complement strand
TCCCAAGCCCAACATTTCATCCAGGCCCTGCAAGCCTTGCAACGCGCTTATGGCCTGACTCACCTGTATGCCGCATTCGTTGCATCGTCTGGATTCCAGCCCAACGTACAAGACGAACTTGAGAGGCACAATATTCGGACAAATGAATGAATCATAACCTACATTCCGCAGCCCACTTTTATTTTTTAATTAGATTGCAACATACTGATATATAAATAATTAAAGAAATAAAGTAGTCGCCCTTAGTAACTTCAAGCTGTATCTTTAGATTTAAAAAAATGGAACAGCCCATCTAAAGGCAAAAAAAATCTACATGCAACGGCATCGAGTAGTTTGATAGGTATGTGTTCAAAAGATAGGACAAAGACTTTTGATCACCTGCCTTCTAAGCCTGCGAAGTTTATTTTCACTACTTACTTAAAAAAGCGGAACAAAGTTCCTATTCAATAGGACTTTATTCCGCTATCATTTTGGGCAAAACCAGGTGTTAATCCAAATTGTGTTATGTCAAAGAATTTAGTTGACAGACTACTTACTTAAAAAAGCGGAACAAAGTTCCTATTCAATAGGACTTTATTCCGCTATCATTTTGGACGAAAGCAGGTGTTAATCCAATGTGAGGGTTTCTAGTTTGCTGCTCACGATTTCGTATTCTTGTTTGAATTGGCGAGCTAGGCTTTCCATAGGACGTAAGAGATTGCGCAAAGTTTCTTCTTCAACCCAGCCGCTACGAATTTGATTTTGGATTTGATCGAGTGAGTCCTTAATTTGTCGGATTTCTTCGGTTACCTTTGGGAGAATCGTTTTGGTACGTACATATTGGGATACTTCTTGGGGTTCTGTAGGTAGCCTTCTTCCTTTTTGAGCGATTTTAAATTCGAAGCCGGCTAGCTCTGCCATTTGACTCGGATAATCTTGAATTTTGGCCCAGGTACTTTGAATTTTGTCATACACGATGGCGCTTCCTTTTGTATCTTCCATACTGCGTCGGATACCTGGATTCAGACTTTGGTATTTTTGATGGAGTTCTTGCACTTGATCATACCATGGTCCTGGAGCACGTTGCCAACTTGCTAATCTTTGTTGCCATTCACTTTCTTGTTGCTGCTGTGCAAGCCGTTTGTCTCGGAGGCCAGAGTCTCTGGAAAGTTGTTCGTTCAGCGCAAGGTCAGTATTGCAAACTTTGAGATAGCTTTGAAGAGGCCATATATTGCTCATGCCTGGGTTAATCTTTTCACTATATGGTTCCAAGAGCTTTTCAGCATCATAATATTTTTCTTGCTGTACCAATTTTTGGCTTTGTGCTAAAACATGATCTAGTTCTACTATTTCCTCATCTTGGGTTTTTTTGATATATACGCGAATGTTTGGATCGGGGGCTTTGTATCCGGCTTGGCTGCTATATTGTTCCAAGGCTCTTAGCTTGGTATCCAATTGGGATATTGTATCATACAGTGTTTGTCTGCGTGTTTGAAGTTCTTCTTGATATTCTACGATTTTGGCGGTTTTCGCTAGAGCGAGATTGGTTTGCATAGCTTTGCTGCGTGTTTGTGCTAAATCTTGTTCGAGCTGAGGCAATTGATTTTGAAATTGGCTATATCCTTCCAAGCGTTTGGCTTCAAAGGGTAACAAAATTTGAAATGCTTTGATATAATCTTTCTTAGTGATCAAATCTTTGGCTTTCTTAGCTTCTTTTTGATAAAATTCTAAAGATTTTTTTCCATCGCTTAAAATTTTTCGAGAAGCTTCGCTAATCTGAGGATATTTGCGTTCTGGAGGATATTCCTGAGTTAATTTTTGAATGCTGTCTTCGGCTAACTTGATTTGATCATCCATAATCTTGATATAATTTTGCAGCTTTTGAAGTGTGCGATTGCATTGGGATAGCAATTGTTGACTTTGCTGCGCTTTTTCAGCTTCTTTGTAAATTCCTCGAATGAGCTGTTGGGATTTGCTAAGCTCTGCAACCAACCGATCAATATTGCTCAATTCGCGTTCTTTCTCGCTCAGGATTTGATATGCTCCGCTTAAATCTCGTTGATCCAGCTTTTTTTGGGCATTTTGCAACAATTGGTCCCAGGTGGCTTTCTTTTGCTTGGTTTCCTGAAGGGTTTGTTTATTGCTTTGGATCTTTGCGATTTCCTTTGGGAATCGTTGTTCTAAAAGCGTCACTTCTTGCTGGCAATTAGCCAAAGCATCTGCCAATTGCTGTATCTTATTTTGTGCTTGTGTTAATAAGCCGGCAACCTGCTTTTGAAGTTTTGCATTTTGCTTTTCTTGCTCAGCCGCTTCTTTCATAGCTAAAGTTACGCGGATCTGGTCTTGCAATTGTTGGCGATATTCACGCAATTGGCGATATACCAGAGATTCTGAACTTGCAGCGATTGTTTCTGCCAAATCCAATGCTTCTTTTGTTTGTTTATTACTTTGATATTGGCTCAATTGCTGCTGTGTGCTGGCGATTTTCTTAAGTTCTGTCTGAGCCTGCTCAAAAAATTCTGGTTTTGGAGGTGCCTGGGCGAGTGTTTTCTGGCTTTCTTGCCACATATCCTGTGTTTCTTGCAATTGTTTTTCCAACAATTGGCTGCGTTCATCTAAAAGTACAAACGCACGATCCACAGTTTGCTTTTGCTCACGTTCCGTCTGGATTTCTTTGCATGCGGTGAGAAATTGTTCTAAGGATGACGCATCATCGTTCAACAAAGTCAAATTTTCTGCAAAATTTCGGTATGGGTAGATCACTTGATCAATTTCTGCTAGATCATTCCTGGAAAGTAACTTATTGATATTATAGACCACTGCTTCCAATTTTTGTATTTCTATCTTATGAGTGCTTAAATTTTGCAACAATTTTGCAGGAATTTCAGGATACTTTTGGCTGCTAGGGTACCGCTCTTCTTTGATTGCTAAGCGTTCTTCTGCAAGTGCCAACTGTTCTTTGGCAGAGTATAATTGATTTCTCAATGCCTGCGCACTTGCTCGAGTTTGCTCTTCGTCATCTCTAGCTTTTTTCTTACTCGCATTGAGGTTATAGATATGTTCCAGTTTGTTGTAAATACGCTTAATTAGACCTTCGACATGAGGTCGCTCTGTTTCAAAATTCTCATAAGGTAAAATTACTTTTAAGGCTGCTACACCTCCTTCTTCTTCTAATTGTTGGCGCGTGGAAAGAATGACTTGCTCCAATTCGTCCAGTTCTTGGCCGGCTTTCTGCAATAAAACAGGAATAATGCTGTCGGCTGGAAGATATCCCTGATCAGGGGAAAAATTTTGCTGGAATTCTGCATAAAATTTTTGGCTCCCAAGCCATTTTTCATGAAGCCCTTGATGGTACTGCTCTAAACGATCTGCAATTTCTTGGGCTTTTTCGCATTCTTTTTCATCTTGTTGAATCAATTGCCGTACTTCATACTTGACTGTTTTGCGGAATTCACTAAATGTCTGATCTAGCCAAGGCAATACTTCATCGCGGAAGATATAGATAAATGGCGCAGTCAGTATAAAAATGATGACCAAGACAGCAGCAATTTTTACCAACCAACTTGTTTTATGCGCAGGATAGACTGTTTCCGGAACAGGTGGACGGATTCGTTCCAAAAGCTTTTGCGTATATTCGCCTGCTTTTTGGCCAAAAGAAAGGGTTGCACGTAACGTTAGCAATGTTTCACGGGCGCTTGAAAAGCGGTCATCTGGCTTTTTAGCAAGCATTTTCAAGACCATCAAGCCAATGGTTTCTGGAATATCCTTGCGAATTTGCGAAGGCGCAACAGGTGTTTCTTTGAGGTGCTTCAAGAGAATTTCTTCATCATGCGCTTCCAAATTGTTTTTGCTGCTAGAGAAAGGAATCCTGTTGGTGAGCATTTCATAAGCAACACAGCCGAGTGAATAAAGATCAAAACGATGGTCTGTGGCTGTGACTAGACTTGCAAAGTCTTTGACGTTTTGTACTCCGTGCACAATCCCTTCAGGTGCTGCGTATTCTGGAGTGCCAACAAATGCTCCTTGAGCAGTTAATTGTGTCATATCCTCGACTTTGGCTCTCCCTAAGTTCGTCAAGCGTACTTTAAAATTGCGAGTGATCAGAATATTTTCAGGTCGGACATCTCGGTGGATGATGTTTTCTGTATGGCAATATTCTAATGCTTCAAGCACTCCTTCCATGATCGGCACAAAAACTTTCATGGGCACAGGAATCTTCTTTTCTTTATATTCATTGAGCAAGCTTCTAAGGTCTGTGCCTTCCACGTATTCCATTACCATAAAGCCTACAGTTTGAGATCGTTCACGGAAAAAACCGTCATCTCCAACATGAAAATACGATAATTCTCCAGTGGCTAAGCAATACGCTCGAACAAAATACCGATCGCATAGCAGCTCTTCACTTTGCTTTAAAAGAGCCATGCCAGCTTTAATTTTATCCGGACTGCCTTTGGCTTTGCCTTCTTCGATTTGGCGATTGCCTTGTTCTCTGAGCATGGTAATTGCCTGCTCTTTGGCTTGGCGATGGCGTTCTAATTTTTCAAAAGCTTGTGCTTCACGTTCAAAACGTCGTTTAGCCTCTTGAAAGCTAATTTCCCTAAATTTAGATTTCTCATCTTCAGCTTCATGTACCAAAAATTTAATCACCACAGGTATATTTTTTGCTAAATCCATTCCTTTATATACATGAACAAAATCATGGCCGCCAATACGACGTTCGAGTAAAAAAGAATCTGGGATTACGGCAAATTCCTTTTCGAGCAGCAAAGCCTTTTCTAGGGGAGATTGGCCTGGTGCTGTTTCTTCCATGTATTTTAATTGCAATCGTCTAAGTCTAGCAAATGCAACACAATCTGTTAAAAATCTTTTAAATGACCAAGAGTGTTGCATATATCTTGTTGCTGGGACAAAACGGTTGAGGCTTTTGAAGAAACGAGACGAAGAAAGGTATGAAACAAGGGTTCCATCCACTGCAATCTGATATTGATTGGGGAATTTATACAACAATTGCAGCAATTCCCAATATTGGTAGCTCTTACGTTCCGCAGCTTTTTTAGCAAGAGAAAGAATGTTTCTCAGCTCGCTTTGCTCTTGCGGAGTGCGCTGACCTTCTTTTGTTTGCAGTTCCTGAGCACGGCGCAATAAATTTTGAATAATTTCTTTAATTTTTTGCACCAAAGGTTCACAAACGACATCTTCTAAAAAGGATTCCACGATCCTTTTATCGCTGTCCAGGCTATTTCGAAGCATCTGAAATTCGAGTTGCTTTTTACGTTCCTGCACATCAACAGGAGCATTGGGTTTTTCCATGATTTCCCTTTCTTAAAAAGTCAACTTATGACGCTGTTAACTAAATTGTTGATAAGTGCTACCGCGCATCAACTTGCGGCTTGGCTAATTGCTTCGCATAACCAGTCATATTTTTATCAAGCAACTTAGTTGTGAGAGTACTTAGGTTACAAAATCAGAAGCAAATTTCAAGATAAAAATTGATGTTTCAAGAACCAAGTTAATAAGCACCTTCTGCAGTGATAACCACATAAAATGTTTTAGCCATGATTTTGAAATCCAATAAAAAAGACCATTGAGCCACGTATTGACAATCTAAATCAATTCGCTGCTGGAATGAAAGATTATTTCTCCCAGAAACTTGCCATAACCCTGTAATACCAGGTTTCATGCTTAAGATTGCATGAATGGCTTGGCCTAATTTTTCTTCTTCGCGTGGTAAGTAAGGCCGCGGCCCTACCAAGCTCATCTGCCCCAAAAATACATTGAATATTTGAGGTAATTCATCTAATGAACTTTTGCGTAAGATATTGCCTATTCTCGTGATCCTTGGATCATCACCACGCAGTTTTTGATATATCTGAAATTCTTGTTGAGATTCTGGATGGCTTTTGAGATAATTGACTAAAATACCTTGATGTTCCTGATGCATGGTACGAAATTTGAGACAAGGAAATCGGCTCTTATTTTTTCCAAATCGTTCTTGAATGTAAAAAATAGGCCCTGGCGTTTCCCATTTGATTAAAATACCAATAATTGCAATCATAGGCAGCACCAATGGCAGCGAAAGAAACGCCAATATCAAATCTAAAGCACGTTTCAGCAGCATGCTAAATGGAGATAGCTTACGGAAGACAGGTAGCACTTGCATGACCCATTTGTTCCTTTAGAAGGAAAAAACATGTTGAAATTCCTCATACAATCGCTTTGTATACTTTTTCTGACTAGAATCCTTTTGAGCCAAAGTGACCCGATATCTTTGGGCATTAAAATCACTCCTGATGTATTTCACTTAGGTACAATCCCAGATACACAGCGTGTTTCTTGTGCGTTTGAAATTGAGAATCAAAGTCAAGATACACTTAAGATTGCAAAAATAGACACATTTTGCAGTTGCACAGTTTCTCAACAATCTCAAATCACCATCCCAAAAGGTGAAAAACAGAAATTAGATATCGAGTTTAACCCTCGTGGGCGACATGGGTATCTAGTATGGGAAATCCAATTGCATCACAATTTGGGATCCAATCCACTGAAGGTCAAATTTGATGTAACAGTATTGAGAGATGATTATATCTCTCATTCACTCATCTATTTTGATGAGTTTCGACGTGGCCGAACACCTGTTCAGCAAATTTGGATTTCTCCCCTCGATTATCCTGAATTTAAAATTCATTCAATTGATTGGTCCAGTGAACAACCACAGAGGTTAAGACCCTCGAGCCTTGGACAGGAGGTTAATTGCGCAAGACCTGCCACGTTGACATTGGTTTCCTCAAGGCTAATCCATCGAAGACCGGATATTTTAGAAATGACATT
>JAKLHB010000272.1 GCA_022710345.1 Planctomycetota bacterium | reverse complement strand
GAATTGTCTAGCATTTCTTGACGATTTTCACATGCGAAATTTCTCTATTATCTTCAAAACAAAACACTTGCATTTCGGAATTTTGATCTCATGCACGTGCCATCCTATTTTTGGCTGGTTACGGAAACGTCTGGTAAATAAAATATTCCACCGCGGGGACGCAGAGCACTACTGTTTTATAGTTTTTTCCTTTGCATCCTCTGCGGTGGAATAAATGTCGCTTTGCCGATAGTTATACGATTAGCCTACAGCCTTTTGATTTTAAACCCTTCTTTACTATCCAAGACATCGTAGCCTTGTTCATTGATTTGCTTGCGCAGAACATCTGCCTGTGCCCAATTCTTGGCTTTGCGCGCATTTTGACGCTCTGCTGCCAGGGCTTGAACATGAGCAGGAATTTCTTCTGTAGATTCGAGGGAGATTTTCCCAAGCTCTAGGCCCAAGATGCGGTCCCATTCAGCGATCAATGCAAGTTTTTGGGCTGGGCTGAGGGTTTTGTCATCGAGCATCGTCCATAGAATAGCCACGGCTTTGGGCATATTGAGGTCATCGTAAATTTCTTTTAAAAATTGTTCATGATAGGATGATACAAGCTCGGCTTTTGGCTGATCTCCGGCTGTTTTCTTAAGCTCGGCAATCTTTTGCTGCAGGTTGCGGTAGCCATTTTGAGCCGATTGCATTGCGTCTTCAGAATACACCAGTTGCTTGCGATAATGGGCATTGAGCAAAAAGTAGCGGTATGCTAAAGGATGAAATTTATGCTGCATGAGCACTTGCAATGTCAAGAAATTACCTTCAGATTTGCCCATGCGATTGATATCGGATTCTCCTTTTTTCTGCACCACCAAAAATTCGCCATGCAGCCAGAAATTCACCCATCGTTGGCTGGTCACAGCCTCGACTTGAGCAATTTCATTGGTATGGTGCACAGGGACGTGGTCAATGCCGCCGCAATGAATGTCGAATTGCCGGCCCAGGTACTGCATGCTCATGGCAGAGCATTCGATGTGCCATCCTGGAAAGCCAATGCCCCATGGAGAATCCCATTCCATCTGGCGTTTGCCGCCTGTTTTGGGTGAAAATTTCCAAAGCGCAAAATCGGTTGGATTGCGTTTACCTTCCACCATTTCAACACGAGCTCCAGCTTTGATATTTTCTACATCGAGTTGTGCAAACTCAGCGTACTTTGGAAATTTGCTGGTATCAAAATAGATGCCATCTTCCAGACGATAGGTAAAGCCCTTTTTCTCGAGCTCTTGGACCAAGGCAATTTGCTGTGAAATATGGTCAGTGGCTTTGCACCAAATCGTAGGCGGCAGAATATTGAGCGCAGCCATGTCGTTTTGAAAGGCTATGGTGTATTTTTCTGCCAATTGCCACACAGTCTGGCCTTCCCGTTTGGCACCTTTTTCCATTTTATCTTCACCCGAATCCGCGTCGTCTGTTAGATGCCCTACATCAGTGATATTCATGACATGGGTGAGTTCATATCCATAATACATCAAGGTGCGTTTGAGAATATCTTCAAAAACATACGTACGTAAATTGCCAATATGAGCAAAATTATAAACAGTAGGACCGCAAGTATACATTCCGACTTTTTTATGGTTTGGGTCTAGCGGCACAAATTCCATCTTTGCATGTCCTAGTGTATTATAAAATACCATTGCAGTTTTCATGTTTCATTGGGCCGACTTATTCAGCTTGATCAAGTTGGCCACGTTCCTTTCCTACAGTTTTTTCAGAAGCCAATTTTTGCAAAACTTTGGCTACTTCTTTTCCCATGTCGCCAGCATTTTCAAAACGATTTTTCGGATCACGTGCCATTGCCTTTTGCACAATGCTTAACACAGAGCTTGGTACATCAGGTGCTAAATTTTCCAATGGCATTGGAGGCCAGCTTACGATGTATTGAAGCATTTCCCCTAAATGATTGGTTCGTAGCTCATAGTATGGCGGCAACCCGGCGAGCATGCTATAGAGCGTAGCTCCAAGCCCATATATATCAGCAAGCGCTGTTGTTTTGCCTGCATCTTCAATCTGCTCCGGTGGCATATACCTTGGAGTGCCTAAAGTTTGACCGGCTAAAGTAAGCCCAGTTTCATTCAAAATTTTGACCATGCCCATATCAATGAGTTTGACTTCATTATAATCGTCTGTCACCAGAACATTCCCAGGCTTAATATCCCTATGAATGATGCCTAATCCATGGCTATATTCCAACGCACTGGTCAAAGGCTCTGTAATTTTTAATGCAGGAATAGGGTCCAGGCGTTTCTTTTCATAGATAACATCCGAAAGTGTACGTCCGCGTGCATATTCAAGCACAAGGTAAGGACGATCTTCAAACATTCCAACATCGTATAGTTTAATGAGCGCAGGATGATTGAGACTGGCACACGCACGTGCTTCTTTAATGAAACGCTTCACCATAAAAGGATCTGTGGCAGCTTCTGGTTTTAAAATTTTCAAAGCAAACAGCGTCTCGCTGCTGCTTTGTTTAGCAAGATAAACTTCACCATTTCCACCACCGCCTAAGTATTTGATGATGTCATAGAGATCAATTTTGGTAGCGATCAAATTGGATTGACGGGGTGTTGGCTCTTCAGCTTCTTGCACCAGGTTGAACAGCAACTGGCTATCCCCAATTCGGATTACATCATTGTCTTTCAGTGGCTCTGCAGCACTAATTTTCTTTTGATTTACATAAGTCCCATTAGTGCTAATATTGTCTTTAATAAAATAAGAGCCCTGGCTAAATGAAAAAGAGCAATGAATCCTAGATAACTTACGGTCATCCACATGAATTTGGCATAAAGGGCTTCTGCCAACTTGCATTTCTTGGTGCGGATCCAAAAAACGTTGGATCTCTTGAGCTTTTCCTGCAGTGCGAATAATCACTTTTGCTTTCATAGAAAATTAGCGGCAGAACCCAGCTTGTTTGAGCGGAAGCCGCTTCCTCACAATGAATGACAATCTTTGGTGATAGATAACAAAAGCAATTTGTTTACTCGATTTGCTTGACTCGAGTTGGAGGTCAAATCACCAACCATGCCTTACCCATAATTTGTTGACGGCTTACAAAAGGTGCTGAAATATGGCTGGTGATTCCGCATGATGCTTTTAGAAATTTGCTGATATCTACCATTGCAGTTTTCATGTTTCATTGGGCCGACTTATTCAGCTTGATCAAGTTGACCACGTTCCTTTCCTACAGTTTTTTCAGAAGCCAATTTTTGCAACACTTTTGCAACTTCTTTTCCCATGTCGCCAGCACTTTTAAAACGATTTTTCGGATCACGTGCCATTGCCTTTTGCACAATGCTTAACACAGAGCTTGGTACATCAGGTGCTAAATTTTCCAATGGCACTGGAGGCCGGCTTACGATGTATTGAAGCATTTCCCCTAAATGATTGGTTCGTAGCTCATAGTATGGCGGCAACCCGGCGAGCATGCTATAGAGCGTAGCTCCAAGCCCATATATATCAGCAAGCGCTGTTGTTTTGCCTGCATCTTCAATCTGCTCCGGTGGCATATACCTTGGAGTGCCTAAAGTTTGACCGGCTAAAGTAAGCCCAGTTTCATTCAAAATTTTGACCATGCCCATATCAATGAGTTTGACTTCATTATAATCGTCTGTCACCAGAACATTCCCAGGCTTAATATCCCTATGAATGATGCCTAATCCATGGCTATATTCCAACGCACTGGTCAAAGGCTCTGTAATTTTTAATGCAGGAATAGGGTCCAGGCGTTTCTTTTCATAGATAACATCCGAAAGTGTACGTCCGCGTGCATATTCAAGCACAAGGTAAGGACGATCTTCAAACATTCCAACATCGTATAGTTTAATGAGCGCAGGATGATTGAGACTGGCACACGCACGTGCTTCTTTAATGAAACGCTTCACCATAAAAGGATCTGTGGCAGCTTCTGGTTTTAAAATTTTCAAAGCAAACAGCGTCTCGCTGCTGCTTTGTTTAGCAAGATAAACTTCACCATTTCCACCACCGCCTAAGTATTTGATGATGTCATAGAGATCAATTTTGGTAGCGATCAAATTGGATTGACGGGGTGTTGGCTCTTCAGCTTCTTGCACCAGGTTGAACAGCAACTGGCTATCCCCAATTCGGATTACATCATTGTCTTTCAGTGGCTCTGCAGCACTAATTTTCTTTTGATTTACATAAGTCCCATTAGTGCTAATATTGTCTTTAATAAAATAAGAGCCCTGGCTAAATGAAAAAGAGCAATGAATCCTAGATAACTTACGGTCATCCACATGAATTTGGCATAAAGGGCTTCTGCCAACTTGCATTTCTTGGTGCGGATCCAAAAAACGTTGGATCTCTTGAGCTTTTCCTGCAGTGCGAATAATCACTTTTGCTTTCATAGAAAATTAGCGGCAGAACCCAGCTTGTTTGAGCGGAAGCCGCTTCCTCACAATGAATGACAATCTTTGGTGATAGATAACAAAAGCAATTTGTTTACTCGATTTGCTTGACTCGAGTTGGAGGCCAAATCACCAACCATGCCTTACCCATGATTTGCTGACGGCTTACAAAAGGTGCTGAAATATGGCTGGTGATTCCATCCCGCATGATGCTTTTAGAAATTTGCTGATATCTACCATAATTATCCCTGAATGTATAAAATTCATCTTGATGTTCTGGAAGATGGAATTGGTCTCCTTCAATTGTAAGCCCATTATGTAAAACAATTTGAAACTTCTGCCAATCACGGCTATCATTGCTGTCTGCTGAATTGTCCCCAAGCATGAAATAATGCCCTGGTGGCACTTGCCAAGATTCTGACCCTGCCCAAAAATTTTTGCGGCTGATATAATAAATATCTCGAAACAATTGAAAATCAGCAAATTGAAATTTGCCATGCTGAGTGCCTAAACCAACTCCCGCTTCGTATGTAGAAGTAGCGGCTTCTTGCAATGGAACAGCATAATCAAATGCAAAAATTTGGCTTTGATTGATTTCAACCTCGATTTGCTCATCAAAATTGCTCAAACTAATAGCATACCAAGTTCCTGGTATTAAGGCAAATGGATTCGATAATTCTTGGAATGGTTGCTCTGTTTCCCCTTTATATACGGTCAGTTTGCTAGGTCCATTGGCAGATGTCGCCAAAGTCAACAAAAATCGCCAAAAACCAGAGCGAATTTGCGCGCATAAACTGCCTTGGTCTAAAGCCAAAGCTTGAAATTGCAACTGAATTTCGCCCACTCGATGATTGCCGCCCACTGTATATCCTGGACGACTGCGGCGGTAAAACCAATTGTCTGTTTGCGGTGTGTAAAAATCAAAAATTCCCTGGCCATAGCGAATCCATGCTTTATCGAAACTATTGGATTGGACAGAATTCTCTAACCATACCCATTCTCCAGATTCCACATTCCAATCTAATTGGCTGATCAAGGTACCTTTTTGGACTAAAGGATATTTCAGTATTTGTTGGATATGCTTAGGCTTACGTATGATATGATCCCCAGAATAAATATTGCCATTTTGAATTGTGATCTGCTCATTAGGAAGCCCAATCAACCGTTTGATAAAAGGCTTACGTTCATTGAGCGGATACCGAAAAACGATCACATCCCAACGTTGAGGCTCCTGGAAACAAAGCCCAAGTTTTTGGACTAAGATATAGTCGCCACAGTTGGGATCACCAATCAATGTAGGCTCCATGGAACTTGTGGGAATTTTGAAGGCTTCGAGCAATAGATGCCGTAGAATCAGCACCGCAACAATTGTGTATAAAAAGAGTTGAGCATTGCTCTGAATCCATTTAATCCAAGAAATAGCAGCATCTTTTGTCATTATGTGTTCAGCCATTGATCAACATTCCTAGGCATGCGCCAATATCAACTTCAATAGATTGAAGATATTGTAGTCAAATATTTTTAAGAATACCAGTGAAAAATAAAATTTTAGAGCATTCTCTTGATTTGCGACAGCAGTAAGCATAACTCGATGTTACGACAGCGCGCATAACATAATTTTTTGCATACTATTATGCACGAGACCATAGCTAACTGTAGTGCAAATCATTGTTTATGAAAACGTTAACATTCAATGAATATAACTCTATCATAAAAATAAAATTGTCAACATTTTGAGATTGTTCATCTTATGTTCCATATCGCTCATGATAAAGGTGCATCTTTACGCTATGGCAACGTTGGTCTTCGATACCTCGAATCATGGCCTGGCCTACAGGCAAGTTGGTCAAAGTATCTATCAAGGTATCTCGATCTTGATTCCTTCGCACACTCCCTAAATATGGAGCAATGATTTTAGCTTCCTTGTATTCAAGCTTGAATGCTATTTTGGTGGCGGTGTTGGCAAAAACATCAGAAGTAAAATCGTTTGGTTTTTGAGAAACCAAAATAAGCATAAATCCATATTTGCGGCCTTCTCGAATCAGGCGATCCAGGCGTTTCGCTAGCTTGCCCCATTTGTGAATTTCATCCACCACACAGACCAATCGAATTTTACCCAATGCTGCGCCTTGAGCAATCATGCGATTGTATAATTGATCGAGCACCATATACACAATTAAATATTTGATACTATCTGGAACTTTGAACTGGAGGAATGTAGTACCTTGCATCAATGCATCAAAACCATTCGCATCCTGATGTTGAAACATGCTTTCTTCAAACAATAGTTTCAACTTTAAATGGAGATTCTCAATGGTAGAGCGATTGCCCGAACTTTCTTTTTGTCGCAGCAAAATATCCTCCAGGTCATGCAAGGTTGGCAAAGGGCCATTCCAAGTGCCAGGATCATCCCAG
>JAKLHB010000271.1 GCA_022710345.1 Planctomycetota bacterium | reverse complement strand
AAAGCAAAATTGCAAGCAAAAAAAACAACCACTCCAAAAAAAACAAGTGTCAAAAAAATAACAGATAAAACTAAAGACAAACAAGCAAAAACCAAAGCAACCAAGGAAAAAAGCAAAACCAAAGCTAAAACAGGCAGCAAGGAAAAAACAGGCAGCAAGGAAAAAACAGGCAATAAAGTAAAAATAAGCAAACCAGCATCGGCTCAAAGCAAAGCATCAAGCCAGGTGAAAGATACACCCAAAACAAAAGCGACAACCGGCAAAACAAAAGCAACAATCGGCAAAACAAAAGCGACAACCGGCAAAACAAAAGCGACAACCGGCAAAGCCATATCGCCAGGGGAAGAACGCAAAGCACGTTTATGGAGCCAGCATTTGATTTGAACCAATGCTAGTGCCTCGTATTGGTCAAAGCAGGTGCGGAGAAAATACGTTTTCCCAAAATAAAGCGTGCTTTCCAAGGCAGAACTTCTCCCGTTGGAGGCCGCTACTCGCGGCTCAAACGCGCATTGCTTTTGATTTTTGGCACTCACGGGAAACTCGACAGAAATAGCATGACGGCTTGTAAACCATAGAACCATATCTGCCTTGTGCTAAAAATATTGCAAAATTTGCTTTTTTTTCCCAAAAAACGAGGTATAATTTTCTTTAATTTGTCCCACCATTTTGTCATTCCAAAATCAGGAGATTTGCAATGTCGGCAAAAAGTCTTCCCAAATCCAACACAGAAAAATCCAAAAAAACAATCACCAAAACTTCCAAACCAACCAGCAAAAAATCCACCAACACCAAAAAACAACCGCAGCCTAAAACCCAAAAAACAGTCTTGAGATAAGTATTGTTATTTGTATGGATATGTATGATCAACAACTGAGGAGAGCGACGATGTCTCAAAAAACAAATTCCAAAGATAAGCAAGAAACAAGCAAAAGCACGAAAACCAAACCAGTCACAAAAAAAGCAACAGCCAAAAGCAGCAAAACTAAAGTATCAAAAGCACCTAAAACTCAAGCGAGTGCCTCAAAAACTAAAACAAGTGCTCTAAAATCCACATCCCAAAGCAGCACGACTCAAGCAGGTGCGCCCAAAACTCAAGCAGGTGCTCCAAAATTAACCGCTCCGAAAACAAGTGCTCCAAAATCGCGGAAAGATATGGCTGTCAAACCCAAAACTTCGGCTTCCAGACCAGCCGTGGCCAAAGCAAAAACTACGGCTGCCAAGCCGGAAACTTTGGCTTCCAGACCAGCCGTGGCCAAAGCAAAAACTACGGCTGCCAAGCCGGAAACTTCAGTTGACAGCTTAGCATCGCCGAACGCTACACCCGTCTCGCAATCGCGAAAAACTACGGTTGGCAAGCCGGAAACTTCGGCTTCCAGACCAGCCGTGGCCAAAGCAAAAACTACGGCTGCCAAGCCGGAAACTTCGGCAGGTTCTACAAAAACAGTGATTGATCCAGAGGCCATCATGTACTACCAAGACCTCACACCAGGGGAACCGAAGAAATCGCCATTTTTTGGCACGCAGCTCACGTCGTATAAGCAAAATGCAGAGGTACAAAAATATATTCGGAAGCATAGCAAAGCCAAGTTGTACATGAGTAAACGTCCGGTTATTCCTCGCGAGCAAAAAGTTGCTGGCTGGGGTGAGGATGTACCGTACATTTTGTCAAGAGAAGCCAGTCAAGAGCTGCCTTCATTTACTTTTGTTGGCAGGCAATCTATGTTTGAGATGCTCGAAGATCAGCGCGCCAGTGCTCGTCATACAGCCTTGATTGGCATGCGCAAAATGGGCAAGACTACGTTTATCAAGCGGTATTATGATTACTTATTTTGCACTTCCAATGAAGTCATCCCATTTTTCTATTCCTTCATGAACCTGGATGAAAAAAGAGGCAGCAAAAAATCTGTGATCCAGGTGGCTGAAAAAATGATGATCACGTTTTTAAGCCAGGCTATTGGATTTTTGACGCAAAATAAACAATTAGCGAATAACACGACACTTGGAACTTTGTTGGAATATTTAGATGATTTAGATGTAAAATATAAAGAATTGTATTATAAACCATTCCATAACCTCATTCAACGATGGTATGGCCAAGATATCCAACATCCTTTATATAGAATGATGCAACGTTCCATTGATTTAACTTTAGAATTACAAGCTTACTTTAATCTTTCGCCTGTGATTATGCTAGATGAATACCAGGAGATTGGCCGGTCGTTTGTGGATGAAAATGGAGAAAGCTACGATTGCGTTCCTATGATGGCTGAGTATCATTGCAATGAAAAGATATTCATTGTCTTAAGTGGTTCAGGCCTCACCACGCGAATGGAAGAAGCCTTGCCGCCAGCATTTGAATATCGAATCGAGAGAATTCCTTTTGGGCCATTGGAAAAGGAAGAAAGCAAAGAATTGATGCGGAGAACCATGCGAGCGCTGAAGATTCAAGGGTATGATGGAATCGAAGATTTTTTGTATGATTTGGTGGATGGAAACCCGTACTTCATGCGCAGCATTTTTGCCAGAAGTTTGCCTTATGAAAAACTTTATGGTAAAAAAAAGGACTTCACAAGCAAGCCCGGAGTGGAGCAAGCATACGCGTTTGAATGTGGAAATGCAGCAGGAAAAATCTATGATTTCTGGCATTGGTACTTGATCCGAAACTGGCAAGCATATCCTACATTTATCAAATTTGGAAAAGACATTTACCAAATCCTGGAATTTCTAGTGAACCGTGCCAAACGTACAGTGTTTTTGGAAAATCTCCAAAAGCATACAAAGAAAACAGTGGAAGAATTGATCCCGATTTTGGCGCATTTGGAGAGGATTGATTTGATTCAATGGGAGCACATTGCGAATGTGCTCTTCATCACCAAAGAGCCAACGATCGTAACAAGCATCCGAGCCCTTAAATATACCTTGTTTTATCCCAATGATCCATTCCAAGAACATCGAGAAGAAAATCTGCGCAAGCATGTCCAGGAAATCGTTCAACGGATGGAAGCCATGGAAAAAGAAAAAGCAGATATGGCGGATCAAATCAAAGACATCGAAGCCAACGTGGATGCTGTGCAGACCAACGTGGATGTTATGCAGGCAAATTTGAAAAAGATGCACGACGAAATCATGTCATTGCGTGGCAGCCTGAATTATGAGAAAGGCATGGAAGCCGAAGAAGTCGTTCGTGGCAGAATCCAGCGCAGGGAAGAATTATTTGCGGCATATCCAGTGGTCGGGGATGTGCGAAATCAAAAGATTCTGGATCCCATGAGCAAAAAAGGCTATGAACTGGATTGCGTGTGCGATCTTGATCCAGCACAGTTGCCCTTAAGCGATCTGCCTGTGGCAAAGGTTGACTATACGAGCGCAAATCTGGCTAGCAGCGCCGTAGGAGCCTCACCTGCCCAACCTGCCATGCAACAAGCAGGGACATTAGCGAATCCAGCAACATCGCCTAGTTCAGCAACGTCGCCTAATCCAGCAACATCGCCTAGTTCAGTAATACAGCCTAATCCAGCAACATCGCCTAGTGCAGCAATGCAGCCTAATCCAGCAACATCGCCTAGTACAGCAATGCAGCCTAATCCAGCAACATCGCCTAATCCAGCAATGCAGCCTAATCCAGCAACATCGCCTAATCCAGCAACGCAGCCTAATCCAGCAACGACTGCCCAATCAACAACGTCTGCCCAAGCAGCAGTCCCGGCTGTTGCAAAATGCAAAGGCATGCTTGTCATCGAGGTCAAAACACTCAAGCAAAAAATCAGCCTAGCCCAAGCCCAGCATTTTATCAAAGGCTTGCAAGCCTTGCAACGCCTCTATGGTCTAACCCAGATTTACGCCATGTACCATGCCCAGGCTGGCTTTGCCAAAACCGCGGCAGACGAGCTCATGCAGCACAACATCATGGTGATCGAATACTCGGAGACAAAAGCGAAGGCTTAATGTAATTCAATAGTCAACTAAAGAAAAGATTGTATAACAAAGCCATAGCAGGAGAGCAATTTGAAGATATTGAGTAAAATCCTAGATGAGAAGAATCTAAGGATGTTACAAGATTTCCTTTCCCTGCAACACAAAGGAGGGCATCGTGCCGACCGTTTCCATCGAAACTGCTACACTGCTGGTGCGAATTGCATTCTTCGTCGGTGCTATCTCGGATGGCCTTGCAATCGTTCCGATGCTATCGCGTCGGGTTGGCGTGGCTCTATTCGGTGGCGAAGTATCTCGCAATAGCGATGAATATCGTTTCGCTATGGGCATGGCCGCATCGCTAATGGCTGGCTGGACACTCCTGCTCCTCTGGGCCGCCTTTAGTCCCATTGAAAGACGAGACATTTTGTTGCTAACCGTTTTCCCTGTCGTAACCGGTATCTTACTCGCAACGGTAGTTGCCGTCCGTCGTCGTATCATTCTTCTTTCTCGCGCAATACCACTTTGGATACACCTTGGTGCGGTGAGCCTTTTTTATGTTAGCGCTTATGCACTCTCAAGTCCATTCGCACGTTGAGCCGCTTCGTTCATAAACCTGGATGAAAAAAGAGGCAGCAAAAATCTGTGTCCATCTGTGGTTCTAATCATTAAAAATTCCAAGGCGCAATCCAGTTTTTACGGCCACATTTAGGGCATATCGCGCCTTGGTAGCCAGAGCACGGCTTTTGAAATCCACAATGCGAGAAACAAACAAGGAGTACAATGTCTGCAAGCCCAAGAATGAGCATGCTGTAAACGAAGTCCCATATCAATACAAGTAGAGCTAGCAGAACCAGAATCAAGCCGGCAATCAAGTAATGCGCGGGTGGATTAAATCCTCCTGGGCCTAAGGTACATTCTAATGACCACTTGGCATGACAAGTTTTACATCTCATAGAAGCTTTTCCTAACTACCTACATTTCGCAGAGATAAGATTCAAACATGAATCATAGCAGCATTCCTATGGCGCTTGCTGTTCTATTCGCTACTTTGACTATATTGTCGCTATCGTTGAGCTGCACTGTCTCTATGAGAAGTTTGATTAATTTCGATATTTCTCTAGGAGGCCGTAAAGCAACATGTAGAGCAGCCAGATCGTGCGCAGCATGTTCAATGGTATCGTCAACACCTATGTCAAGTATGTTGGAGGCTTCGGCAAGCGTGGCTATGCGGAGTATGCAATTTCCAACCAAAAACCAGCGATACTCATCTCGGTCGCAAGCATCTCTAAGCTCCAGGACAAATTTATCCATACTTGCTAGATAGCTAAAGATTAGTTCTCTTTCTTGCTTTTTAGTTTCAGTGCCTTGCGCGATCATATTTGCAACATGGACGATTTCTTGAACGCTTTCCATTTGGGATAATTCTGCTTGGTTGATCCACTGCAACAACATTGGGAATTCATCTATACACGAGCCAACATTAGCTATCGTGAATTTATTTCCAACTGCACACCCAATGTGAAAGAATAATGCATTCCTATCTTTTTTGCCTATCCTTGAAGCTTTTTGACCTACAGGCTTTTCAAGTTCTTGCGAATGCTCCTCCAAGCTTTTGTTTTTTCTAGGCTTGCGAATCTTTTTTGGAGAAACATCACCATTGGATTTTGGCAATTTTTCTATCACAGTCGTTACATTAGGAACATGCAACAATGGAGTTACGATAATCTGCGCTCCATTTTTTCTGATTGCTTGAACAATTCCAACGATTTGATGGTTGAGCAAGACCGGACTTCCGCTCATTCCAGGATAACCATGTCCCTCCAGTATAAAATTAGCCCCACTGGCGCTGCTAATGCTTGCCTTGCGAATCATAGGACGTTCTGAATCTATCACATCATAGGAAATAGTATGAACTATCTCGCCTTCTTTAGGGAGATAGGACAAATCTATGGGCAAATAATCAGAAACAGACTGGCCAAGCAAATCAAGCTTGATCAAGGCAATATCATTGGACAAATCGCTTTGAATAACAGAAAAAGGGCTTTCTCGGACGTGATAGAGAATGTTATTGCCTTCTTTGCCGATCTTTGCGAAAAAATCTATGTTTCTTGTATTGTTGTGTGGATCGAATATATTATGGTAGGCAGTAAGGATATACCCATCCTGCGAAACCAAGGCTCCAGAGCCTATTTTTTTTGGCTCTTCATCAATGCAAATTTTGATGCAGCATCGTAGGAGGGATGGTTGGTCCATAAATTTAAGCCTTAAAAAAGAGTTCTTTGATGGGAGAAAAGAAATAATTGCAAATATCTTCAATATGAGGAATTGGCCTTCGTTGGCTAAAAGGAGGCCATCGTGTAATCAATGATTGATGAGGGACACCAGCATTTAATTGATGTTCATAGCGTTTGTATGCTTGATGAAATTTTAAATAATTTGTGATTATTTCTGCAAATTTCAAGATCGAAAGCTTGCCCATCCAGTGGTGTTCTTGCTTCTCGCATCCATGCAATGCTTTGATAAAATCAGGCGTGAATAAACAAAGTTCTCGCAGCAGATATTTTTCGACAAACATAGAAGAAACTTTTGCGGCCAATTTAGCGCGGTCCTTGTCCTCGTCCGGGCATTTGAGAATTCGATTGTTGTAAGAATGCTCTGCATTGCTTTGCCCCTGATGAACCACTAAATCTTGGATGCCATGCAGTATATATCCTAACTCAAAAAGCACTTCTAAGACATTATGTTCGCCCACATAATGTTTGATTTTTTGGAGATGTCTGACAATCCAGGCAATAAAATTTTGCCGAGCCGCTTCTGCATCTGTTTTAATCAGCCCATCTTCATCATTTTCGCATTGGCCATGTGCTGCCGGGATATGGAAGTCTAAAAAATCTGGAAAACGAGATGCTCGTGCAATTGCTATAGCAACCGGGGCGAACACAGTCTTTTTTAACGCTTCCAATGAATTACCATAATGCTGCGTG
>JAKLHB010000270.1 GCA_022710345.1 Planctomycetota bacterium | reverse complement strand
GTGCACATGGGAGTTTGTAGAGCAAAAAAATACAGAAGAACTACCAACCGAAGGATTGAATGTCATCACAGACATAAGCGCTTTTCTTCATGGTTATGTGAGTGTGATGGAAATCCTAGAATCCATCAACAAACCAGGTACCTTGGTAATCATTTCGCCTATGGAAACCATGTCGGTTCAAGTAGAACGAACGAGTATGAAGATCGCAAGTCCAGCACCTATGCCAGGCAATAAAGCAAAAGCACTCCGCAAAGAAGAAGCAGAGATCATTGTAGAGAGAATATTAAGTAGTAGCTTCAAAGTCGAATATCGCAGTACTGGAATTGCAGTCATAGAAGGAACAACGATTGAAGATTCATTAGCAGCCGTTTATTTGGAAATATTATATCAATGCCCTAATTTTGGTTTCTTTTCTCATTTGGTTCCCAATATTCGCAAAGAATTGGCGATTGATCCAAGGCAACATAAATATCAAGTAAGTCCTTCAGAATTGAAACCTTTGGCCGACACACTACAACAAAGTTTAAGACATTATTTAAAGCAATACAATATTCTAGAAAGAATAGGGATCCCTATCACTATTGCTGTAGGGATATGCGCTAGCATTGCCAAAGGGCAAATTATATATATCCTAGAACAATCTGGGGCATTGATCAAACAATTTGAAGAGCAAGATAATACAGAAGCCTTTGATATATTGATGGATCAATCCTTGCAATTTTTTCCATACAATATTAAATTGCTAGAAGAAATCGCTACCTTTCAAGAAAGCCGACGAAAATATGAAGAAGCCGCTGCATTATGGATTAAATGCGGTGGCTTGCGCGAAAAAACAGCCGAATTAGAGCTCTCTCGCCATTGCTATGCACGCGCTATGGAGCTAGACCCTAATAGCGTAGATGCTCGATTATCCCTATATCAAATTGCAAAACAACAACAAAATGCTGACGAAATGAAAGTAAATGGCCTGGCTCTGATTCCATTATTACGACGCGGAGAAAAATTTGATATCTTAATTCAAGTTTGCCAACAATTGCTCAAATGCGATCCGGACCTTTTAATTTGCTATAAAGAATTGATTAATTACTTTTTAGACAATAATCAAAAAGATCAAGCAATTGAATATTATGGCCAGATGGCCGATGTTTTTAAACGCCAAGGAAATCGCGAAGAAATGATTCGTACCTACCAAAAAATGATCAAAATAAACCCCGAAAGACACGATATCCGCGCAAGATTTGAGAGAGAGACGGGTGTAGATGTTCCACTTGTCAAAGCAGCGGTCACAGCTACATCTATCATCAAACGTAAAATGCAAAGCCGGTATCTCCCCAACATCATTTTGGTCAGTATACTCGCGATTGCAATCTTGGCAATCATAATACGCGAATGGTATGCCTTAAATCGTCTAGCGTTTTTCAAACAGCAGATTGCAGAAGAAAAATTCTTGCAAATTAAAGATGAAATGGAAGTGTTTTGTCGTGATCTTTTCTTACTAGGAACGCATGACACCGCAAGCAATTTATATTACCAAGAAATTGCAAGGCAAAATCAAGTAGCGCTAGCAAAAGAAAAAAAAGCGTTAGAAAAACAAATTCGCGATCTCTATGCAGACTATCTTCCTGCAAAAAAATATCAAAAAATTTTAGAAGAATTAGACATAATTCAAACAAATATTTACAACAAGCCCAATGAAATACGAACAGCATTGCTTGAAATAGTGCAAAAACATTATAAAGAAACTGAAAAAGAATGGCGAAATTATCTCAACCAAGAACAAGAGCGGCTTTATGAGCAAGCATTACAGGCCATAGAAGCAAAAAATTTTATTTTAGCAAAACAACTTTTAGAACGACTACGCTTACTCGATCCCACCGTCTGGTCGAGTAAAGTAGAAGAATGCTTTATTGACATCAAGATAAAAGAAAGTCAACTGATTGCAGAAGAAAAAATCAAGCAAGGTGAACAAGAAAAGTTACTCGAGCATGGACAAAGTTTGGTAAAAGATGGCGAACTAGAAAAAGCAATCAATGTTTTTCAAAAAACAATCGCAATTTTGCCAGATTCAAAATTTGCACGAGAAGCTTCATTTCATCTGCAAAATGCCACAAACAGCCTAACGCAAGCTAAAGAATACTTCAGTAATGCTGAGCGATTTATCCGAGAGCAAAAATATGATGATGCATTACAAAACTTAGCAAAAATTCTGCAAGAGCCTCGCTGGAGCAATACAGAGCTCGCCCAAAATATTACCTTGCCCTTGCTCATTGAAGGTGAGCCAAACCAAAAATTAGATTGTTTTATCAATGGGAAAATGGCAGGAAAATTGCCACTGGTTTATCGCTATAAACCTAAAACCATGGTCACTGATATTGAAATCCGCCATCCAGGCTTTAAAATTGTACGCAAAGAAGAAATCAATTCTAGTGTTGGATTCCCTCGTAAAATTATTCTTTACTTAAAAAGAATGCCATTATGGGAATTTAATACACGAGGCATTATTGAAACACCAATTAGATCAGAAAATCAACTACTCTACATTGGCAGTCGAGATAATTACCTATATTGCATCACTAAAGAAGGCCATGAAGTATGGAAGTTCAATACTGGCCGTCTTGCTGAGATTGGCGGAGAAATGACCTTACAAAATGATCAACTTTATTTCTCCACGCGCAATGGTCAGCTTTATATTTTGCGCTTATCTGGAATTTTTGCTGAGCCACAAGATCAAATCCGTTGGTCTTATGCCTTCCCGACACCCATATACACAGGCCCCACCATATCTCAAGATAAAATTTTTTTAGGAAGTAGCCAAGGCCATCTGTATTTTTGCAGTAATTTTGGCAATAGCTATCGTGTCTATCAAAAGCTCAAAATTTCAAGCTCGATTCTAGCACCCATCACAGTCATAGGTGATTTGGCGATCATCGCTGCTCAAACCGGAGAAGTATATTGCCTAGATTGGAATAAAGGAAGTTTAGTTTGGCAGACAAAGTTGTCTGGCAATATCACTGCCCAACCTGTTATAGCGGGAAATCAAGTTTATATAGCCACACACCCAGGCGGCATATTCTGCCTGCAACTTGAGACTGGAACCAAAAAATGGGAATGGGGAATTCCAGGCGGTGGTGTGCGCGCAAAACCATACGTATACGGAGAACATCTTTGGGTAGGATTTAGCAAAAACATCTATGCCTTACTACTAGAGGATGGAAGAGTCACTCATAGTATACCAACAGAAGGCGGCTTTTCTGCTCCATTGTATGGTTATCAGGATATCCTATGGTGTGCAGGGGAAGACTTTTATATATACGCCATTTCATTAAAAGAAAAAAAATTACTTTGGAAACAAAGTATACCGGAAAAAGTATTTGCACAACCATATTGTGATGGTACCAATCTATATATTGCGGCAAGCCGCACCGTATATGCATACTGGATAGAAGATATTGGTGAATAATTGCTAATTTGTGAAAAGACTGCACTAGCGGTCCCGAGAAACAAAAGCTAGTGCAGTTTTTCATCAGCTTTCAATGGAAACTTTTATGATGGATCCTAAAAAATTACCTGAATTGCCTGCGGGCTATGAATATGTTCAGGTTTTGGGAACTGGTGGACAAGGGGAAGTTTGGCTGGTATTGAATAAAAACATGGGAAATCCAGGAAGATATGAAGCTACTAAAATTCTCAATCCCATGAGTTTTAAAGAATATCAACGATTTTCAACAGAAATCAGCACATTGAGCAGTTTGAACCACCCTAACATTATCACGATCTATTACGCAAATCCTGAAAAAAATTATTTCATTATGGAATATGTCCCAGGCACATTGCTAGAAAATCTGCTTAAAAAACAACAATTGCCTATGCTGCGAGGAGTGCAGATTTTTCAACAAATTGCTTTAGGTTTAGCCGCAGCACATATCAAAGGCCTGGTGCATCGAGACCTCAAGCCATCTAATATTATAGTGAGCAAAGAAGGAATAGCCAAAATTATGGATTTTGGCCTTGCCAAACAAACCACATCTGAAGATGGCGTAACTGCAGTCAAGATCAGTTTAGGAACGCCAGAATATATGGCACCAGAGCAATGGGAAGATACAAAAACTGTTGATCATCGCTCAGATATATGGTCGTTTGGAGTAATCTTATATCGCTGGATTGCCAAAAGATTGCCGTATATTGAGCCTAGCTCTGCAAAAATGATGTACGCATGCTTAACAAAGCCTATCATTCCACCAAGTGTAGTTTGCCAAGATATGAATGCGATTGGTAAATTGCTAGAGCCTATATGCCTACGTTGTCTAGCAAAAGAAAAGGAAGCGCGCTATTTTAATGCACAAGAAATAGCTGACGAATTTGCCTCTATTTTACATGAATACACAACCCAGCAGAATGTCCATACAAGACGCATTATCAAGCAAAATTCCATTGCCCCAGTAGAAAAAGGCAAACCAAAAGCACCTAATGCTCAAAGCATAGGAAAGCAAACCGAGGCAGTTTCTGAATTGAATGTAGTCATTCAAAATGATCTTTTACAAGAAGCAGTGAAAAAATCTACAGAAACTGTAAAAATAAGACCAACTACGCATGATGCTAAATCTGCGCAAGCAGTGACATTCCTAGATGATGTTATTCCTCCACCTATTGCAGCCACACCTAAAAAGAAACCCCTCAAAACTGAGAAAAAAAATCCTTTACAGCCAATGGTTATTTTAGCCACAATAGCGCTTGCTGTTGTGATAGCAGCCTACTTGTTCCATATGCCTCCAAGTATGCAACGCCTTAAAATAATGATGGAATCCGGCACTCCGGTACAAAAAATGGAAGCATTGAAATATTTAGAGCAAGCTTTATTAGACCCTCAAGTCATTGAAATTTTAATCATCGGGCTCAATGGAGACTACGCAGTAAGGCAACAGTCTTCTCATTTGCTCCAAAAAATCGGTAGCCCCTCAGTGCCAAGCTTGATCAATACATTGGAAAATGCTTTCAATGAATACACCATAGATGCTAGGATAGAAGCAATCACATTGCTCCATGGAATAGGCGATGCAACACCAGAAGTAGAAAAATCCTTATATGATACCATCATCAAAACCCAAACTCCAACAGCATTACGCCAAGCAGCAATTCACACACTCGTATATCTGTACCCAAGGCATCAACAAGACTTTCATAAAGTCAATGATGTATGGTACCGAACTTCTGAGCTTGAAGAAATGGAATATGTAGAATGGAACAAACAATGGCAACCAATTAAGCAATTGCTCAAACCAGCAGAAAGTAAATGGCAAGAGGCCGAGGAAATCCGCTTAAAATGTGAGAGTGCAAGTAAAGACTTACTACAAGAGCTAGCATTTTCAGAAGCAAATCATGAAATACATGTAACACATCTAATCAACCTACTTGAACTAAGCATGGAAACCTACAAGCAGGCTGTGCAGCACCTAGCCCAGTGGGCCCATTTACAAACACACTTTCGGTTTAAAAAACGATTGGAACAGCAAGAAAAAGCTATATGTGAAAGCATTGTAAGCTTCAGCCGGCAAATCACAACTTTATGTGCACAACTTCGTAGTCAAAAACATGCCAAATCTGGGAATCGAGTTGCAGCAAAGTTAAACTTATGCTTGGACCAAGCCATAGCATGGCCTTGGTGCTCTTCTTCATGTGTCGAAATATTGCAAAAAGAAAAGGCAAAGCAAAAATAAAAGAGTTGATGGCTGCAGCTAAAAAATTGAAGAGGCAAATTGTAGAGATTTACATATTGCATACCTATTTTTGTGGGACCATATAAGGGCTCGCCAGTGTAGGTCTCTTCGACCAGTCGTTCTTGGATGATCCTTCTCAATACGCATGAAATAAAGCATTCCTGATGTTATTGAGTGTAGGATGTCGTAAAAATGCAGGACCCTCAGGCCGATGATCCAATAAAATCTGATGAAAAAAATTCAATGATTCTCTAGTGCACAAAACAAAGCAGCACTTTTATATGGCCAGAGTGAGTAGGTTTTCCGAAAACCCTGGCCATATTATTTTCAGTGCAGATTGGTTGAAGCCCAGGTGAATGGTTCATCTTGTTTCCAGGAGACTGTGATAATTTTCTTTACTTTTTCCCAAGACAGGGTATAATTTCGAGGAGTCCAGGCGCATTCATATCAATCAATATTAACAATGAAATGGTAGAAGATAACTTGGTTAAAATAAGCTGCAAAAAGCCAAAAAATTATGGCCATCTACTTATATCTACGATATTGACAGGTTGTATCAGAGATGCAATGTACAGAAGAAAATGATTTATCTATGGACTATTGCATGGTTCATCTTGTTTCTGTGAAGGTTGTGATAATTTTCTTTACTTTTTTTCAAAGCAAGGTATAATTTTGAGCGGGTACTTTACATGATCAACAAGTTAGGAGAACAACCATGTCCCCAAAATCTACTTCCAAAGCATCCCAAGAGAGCCAAGATACATCAATGCAAGACATTCCTAAAAAAGCAAAAAGCAAAGCAAGCACAAAAAAATCAGGTTTGTCAAAAGCTAAACCAACTGCGAAAAAAACAAATTCACCAAAAGCAACCAAAAGCAAAGCGACCACAAAAAAATCAAGTTCGCCAAAAGCTAAGGTGACCAAAAGCAAAGCAAGCATCCAAGAATCAAGTGTACCAAAAGCTCAGCCAAGCACACACGAATCAAGCTTGCCAAAAGCTAAAGTGACCAAAAGCAAAGCAACGATCAAAAAATCGTCCAAAGTAAAAGCAGCCGAAAAGCCCAAAAAATCTGCTGCTTCCAAATCAAAAAATCCAGCCTCGTCAAAGCCCAAAGCCGTAGCAGCCAGAAAAAAAGTAGT
Source organism: Planctomycetota bacterium (assembly GCA_022710345.1). GTDB lineage: Bacteria > Planctomycetota > Uabimicrobiia > Uabimicrobiales > JABWCH01 > JAKLHB01. The sequence goes on along the minus strand of JAKLHB010000270.1, from coordinate 55 downwards.
GATTAACCCAGAAGCCATCATGTATTACCAGGACCTGATGCCAGGTGAGCCTAAA
>JAKLHB010000027.1 GCA_022710345.1 Planctomycetota bacterium | reverse complement strand
ACATACGGCCTAGCCCATGATTGTCCATGGTTACCAACGCCACACGACAGCCCATTCGAGCTGCTGCCATCGCAGCCTCAATCCCTGCATGCCCACCACCGACCACCACAATATCAAAATCTCTCATTAAAAATCCGCACAGCAAATTCCACCTTACAGCAATGCCTGTGCGGCCTCCAAGCTAAAATAAAATAAATACTGATGATAACGTTTTTTGGGGAAACTTCACATGGTATCTAAAATTCGCATTTGGCTATAGAATACAAATTTTTGGACATTTGGCAATGAAATTTTTGGATTCTAACGGATTTTTAAGACTCTATGTCAGTTTTGTTTCATTCCATCATTGCCTATTCGATAGGACAATACAAAACTGCCTATTCGATAGGACAATACAAAATATTTATAAAAGTTTGGTTAGCCATCCAAAAATCGTAGGGCAATGTATCTTGAATTTGGGCAAGAATACATGGCTTTTTTGCTTGTTGCAGAAAGCTACGGCCAAGCAAGCCGGTCCAAAATTGAGGAAGCCGTTCTGTAATCATCCAGCTTTGGTTTTCTAAGGGCAATGCTATTTGACATTGTCCACCAATGGGGATATTCCCAAGTGCCTGAAAATAATTTTGTTCTACGTAGATGCAATCTTCCAAAATAAATGGAGTGCGATTGGCAATCGTGATATGGGTTTGGTCAATGGATATTGCAATGCCGCCTGGAAAAATTTTAGGTTCTTGTTGATATTGAAGCTCTCCTGGCTGGGCTTTATCTTGCACAGACATCCATGCGTTCCAAATATCTATGCGTCCTAATACATTGGCTGTAATATAATTAGGAGATGTCGGCAATATATGCAACACCAAAGCGTGATGATGGTAAGGTGCGATCATGGACCAAAGTGTTCCAATACTAAAACAGCATAGCACGGTCCATCCAAATGTGATAGTGCCCAATTTAGGCAGCGTCCAGAATACGGCGATCTTCCATCTGCCCATAAAGACAATGATCACCAAAAAATATCCCAAAATATGAATCAAGCATAAATATACAAAAACTTGCTTCCATAAAGATGACCATGTTCCTGGGCTGAATAAATCTAGCGTAATCATGTTTTGAAATGCAGTATCTTGCCTAGCGTGGCCTTGTAGCAATTGCTGACATGTTTGCATCCATAAATCTGGGACATCGGGCAATGGCTCAGATGTTTCGACCCAAGCCCCAAGGCCAATTTGGGTGATATGCCAAGGCTGGCCGCACGGGATAGAGCGGCCCCAAGTACGCCATTCTTCAAACCAAGTTGCTTTTTCTGGATGGATGATCCAAACCCAGCCGCCGACCGTCATCCATTCCACAATAGCTTTGGTTTGGACTTCGGATAATTCCGCATGATCTAGGATGAGCCAATCAAAACCATCTAACCCTTTCCATGACCCAGGTAATTCCTTGAATTCTACGACGAGCACTTTCGGCTGCTGCATGGCTTGAAGCCAGCTTATCCAAGGTGGTGTTGCATGGAAATCTTGATATACCCCAATCTTCAGCCCTGCAGATTGGCTCCAAAGCTCAATTCCAACAAGCATCAAAATTGACAATATGATGCCATAGTAAAAAAATACCCGGCAAATATGCCGGGATAGCATATAAAGGAGTTGCATAGTATGATAATTTCTTATTCAGCAAAGTGTTGCAATATACACTCAAGAAAACATTGGCAGCGTGACCATTCAGCAGCGCGCCCCAAAAAGCATTCAAAGGAAAATGTGAGTTCTTTGCAGAGTTGCGTTGCAGGCTAGAAAGTAAGCGAAAGCGTCTGCTGGAATTGGCGGAAAAGCGCCATGTATAGAAGTGAGCATATATGGGTTGAGTTGACGGGCTTTTGTACAAAAGCAGCGTATGCCAATTCAGCAGCGCCCCAGAAACCATTCAAAGGAAATGCAAGTTCTTTGCAGAGTCCGCGTTGCAGGCTAGAAAGTAAGCGAAAGCGTCTGCTGGAATTGGCGGAAAAGCGCCATGTAACTTAAGTTGACGTGCCCTTATTTATTCAGAGCTCCGTTGCCAGTTGCTTTGATCATGGCGTTTGGGTAGTAGCCATAAATACCAGGCATGGCATCGCTCGGTTTGCTAGTTCTGTGCTGAGAAGACATCCGTTGCAAAAATTCCACAAGGTCTTTGGTATTGATCACCACATCTACTTCGCAGATTCCTTCTGGTAGATAGCGAGTGGATACAATTTGAGCGCCTTGAATAAATCCTTCTGTAGAAGCTTTAATTTGGTCATTCTGTGTGACAAAATCTTGCACTGTGGTGCTAGAATCTATGCGAATGCCCTTGACGGTTTCAAGCAAAAGGCGATAGCCATCCAAGATTGCTGCTCTGCGGGCCATGAGTCTGTCTCTTGAGCTTGCATCTCTCCACAATCCTTGATTTCCGCCTTCAATTTGAAGTTTTAGATTGCTCAATTCTTGGGTTAAATCAGCGCATTGTTGCTGATAGGATTTGATTTGTCTTTGCAAATCAGCGACTTGAGCTTCTAGCCTATTTTTTTCTAACCCTAAGCTATGGATGATTTTTTGGCACTGATCAAGTTGTCCAGCCAATTGCCTTTGCCCTTGCAGTTGTGCTTGTAGATCTGCATTGGCCTTGGCTAAATCCGCATTGGCTTTGTTCAACTGCGCTGTTGTATGTTTTTGAGCATCCAATTGAGCTTGCAAGTCTGCATTGGCTTTGCTCAACTGAGCAAATGATTGCCTTCTCTCTTGTAATTGTGCTTGTAGATCTGCATTGGCTTTGGTTAAATCTGCATTGGCCTTGCTCAACTGCGCTATCATTTGTTTTTGCGCCTCTAGCTGTGCTCGCAAATCCGCATTGGCCTTGGTTAAGTCTACATTGGCCTTGCTCAGTTGATCATTTTGAACTAAAAGTTGGCCAATTTGTGTTCTAAGATTTTGCATGCCGGCTAGTTGCTGTTGAGCATTTGCCAGTTGCTGCTGTGTAGTTGCCAGTTGCTGCTGTGCATTTGTAAGTTGATGTTGCGCATTGGCAAATTGCTGTTGCAAGCGTGCCATTTCGCCTTGTTGCTTTTGCCATTCATTGCGTAACGTGGAGAGAGAGACCACAATATCATCGTACCTACGTTTGCTTTCATCATATTGGGAAGCAATGGTTTGAGCATCTTTAAGTTGATTTTTAAGAGCTTGATTTTCTTGTCTAGCCAGAGCCAGCTCTTGTTTGAGCTGACTATTTTCAGCCTGTGCAGCACCTAAGCTCTGTTGAAATGCCAAGGCATTGGCCAGTTGTTGTTGAAGATTGGCGATCTCTTCTTTCATCTGGGCATTGGAATCTTTGAGTGCTTTGGCTTGCTCTTCTGTCATGCCTCCTGGCTGTGCTCCAGTGCCAGTGGCTCGAATGATAGAATCTCCCTGGATGGCATCAAAGTTCACGGCTCTGAATCGAGCAAGATCATACTGGCTTTGGCTGAATTTCAAAAATGTAACGACATCGGCTAAATTCACCACCATGTCCACTTCACAGGTACCATCGGGTAAGTACCTGGTGGCCACTACTTGGGCACCTCTCAGAATATAGGTGTCCAGGTTAGCTTTGATTTCATCTTTTTCTGTGACAAAATCTCGGACTGTTGTGCTAGAAGTAATTTTTACACCCTGAATGGTTTCCGCTAATTGGCGATAGCCATCCAACATAGCGGCACGTCTTGCCATAAGCTTTTTTTGGGATTCTTGATAATAAGCTTCCTGTGCCACCAAAGATAAAGTGATTGTGAAAATCAAAAAACAAAGTGCAATTTTTCGCATGTCAAAAAACCTCCTCATTCGGATGGTAAAATAAAATAGCTGAATGCATTTGTCTGCTTGATTATGCACATTTTTAATCAAAAAGCAAAATTTTTTCCATAAAAACTTAGAGAAAAGCTTGAGAAATTGCAAATTTTGGATTGAGTTTTTGCAAAAATTACCTTGTTTCGGATAGAATCCAGTTGACATTTTTTTCTAAATCTGTTAAGCTATAAAAAGACATCCATAGCAGCCACTGAAATACAGGCTGCTATGCGTTTTTGATATGAGAGAACCGAAAAGAGAGCGCCAGGATTCATTTGGAAAGAATCCGCCATTTTGGGATGATCATGCTCTTTTCGTTGTAGAAAGGTCAAGCAATAATGTCCATTCATAAAAGTCTAGCTGTATCTGCCAACTTGCAACGTTATCGCAATGTCTTAAATCGTGCTGAACGATTGGAACTCTTGCAGAAAAAAGAGCTTTGGAAAGAAGGCGATTCTGTATTTGGGCTTCGGAAAGTAGCACCAACTTTTAAGTTAAAAAAAGCCAAAGCTGCTGAAAAGAAAGAAGAAAAAAAAGAATAGCGATTCTTTTGTCCAGGTCAATAGACCTGGCCGATACCTGGCTAAAACATAATGGCGCATCATAAGTTATAGCAATGTTTAAACCAGGTATTGACCAGGTCTATATCCTGGAATTGGCAAAATACACGGGCTTCCAATAAAGGATTGTGCCATGTTCGCAGATCGAATTAAAAACCTGACAGCATCAGGAATTCGCAAAGTATTTGATTTGGCAGCAAAAATGAAAAATCCAGTGAATTTCTCCATAGGCCAACCTGATTTTGATGTGCCGGAAGAAATGAAACAAGCTGCCATTCAAGCGATTCAAACAGGTGGCAACCGTTATACTGTGACCCAAGGTTTAGAGGAACTAAGGATTAGAATCAAAGCAGAATTGCAAAAAAGCAGGCAATTCAACCCAGAATCTGTGCTCGTCACTTCTGGGACTTCTGGAGGCCTGCTTTTACTCATGTTAGTTTTGATCAATCCGGGAGATGAGGTGCTTTTACCTGATCCATATTTTGTGATGTACCGTCATTTATTAAACCTGGTCGGAGGAATTGCCCGGTATTATAATCTTTATCCTAATTTTCAGCTTAATCCTTTGGATATCAAAAAGCTCATCACAGAAAAAACAAAGTTGATCATCATCAATTCGCCGTCGAATCCTACAGGTGCTGTTTTTCCAGAGGCTTCCTTGCGTCAGGTAGCAGAAATTGCTCGAGAGCATAACCTTCTGGTTCTCAGTGACGAAATCTACGATGCTTTTGTCTATGATAGCCCCCATTGTTCCATTGCAACATATTATCCCAATAAGACAATTCTTTTGGCTGGGTATTCTAAAAGTTATGGAATTCCTGGTTGGCGTATGGGATATGCCGCAGGTCCAGGGGACATCATTGAAAAAATGACCACATTGCAGCAATTTTCATTTGTATGCGCGCCTGCTCCAGCTCAATATGGGTGTATAAAAGCATTTGATATAGACATGCGCCCGCAAATGGAGCTTTATAAACAAAAGCGCGATTTAATTTATCAAGGGCTTGTGGAGCGTGGATTTCAGGTGACAAAACCCAGTGGATCTTTCTATATTTTCCCTGCTGCACCAGGCGGAGATGATCAAAGCTTTTGTGAAAAAGCCGTGGAACATGAAGTACTGATTATTCCTGGCAACACCTTTAGCAGCAGTAAAACGCATTTTAGGATTTCCTTTGCAGTTGCTAATGATGTGATTGTGCGTGGATTAGACATCCTAGCCAAAGTTGCTAAACTCATGTAAGCATTACGGATTAAAATAGATGAGATATTGGCGACTTTCAATGCGCCTTAGTTGCTCGTTGACTAGGAGTACCCTAGTTGCTAGTTGACTAGTTGACCACTCGACTAGGGACGTGGCAAGATATGGGTATGATCTTCTGATGAACTCCCAATTGAAGAGCTCCTATTGTAAGCCCATAGCAAGCTCAGGGATCCCAACCGTTTCGGCGGACTGGCAGGTAACTGCCCGTTGGTGCAGCAATGAATAAGTATGAGTCTGCATAACTTATACTTAACTTTATTTATAAAATGTGGAGTCAGAAATGAAACCAAGAACCTTTGAACAACTAGCAACTTGGGTTAGTTTATATTTTTGCATATCGTTGTTGCTCATGAGCTGCATTTCTCAGCCTAAAACCCAAGAAGATGATCTTCCTTATGTGGATGCTTCGAGCATAGGCAATATTCGAATTGCTCTCATTCGCAATGAACAACAAGAAAAACTTGTTCTAGTAAATCAAAGTAACTCTCAATATCTTACTGTACAAGATTTTGCAAAAGATATACCTCGATCAGAAGTGCCGATCACGGGCCTGAAGTATTCAGCAGATTTGCTTGGATTTGCAGATCAAACCATGATCGTCATTGTTGAAGATGAAGTGATGGCAAAATTGATGGCTTTGTTTCAAAAATATAGTTTTGAAACATTTGCGTCTCCATGTTCCAAACAAGACTTGCTGCAAGCCAATTGGCCGCCGCGAGATGGAATTTTTTTGGAACAAAACCAAGCATGTTCTATTTTGCTCAAAGAACCCAGAAGTTTGAATCCTGCTCAACAGGCCACAGCCAAAGGAACAACATACCGAATCCTGAAAAACTATATTTTACAAGCACATCAAACCGGGTATAGCCCTGTGCAAATCATCTATAATGTAGATGGCACACAGTTATTTCAAAAAAGCCAAGAACAGCTTCACCAAGATAGTCAAAAACATCAAAAATAGAACGTCTCATTTAGTTAAGGAGCATACTATCGTTTCTGCAACCATTGTCATTCCAGCGAGGTATGCCTCTGTACGTTTGCCTGGTAAGCCCTTGCTCAAAGAAACAGGCAAATACCTTGTGGAACATGTATACTGTGGAGCACAACAATCACGTTTGGCCCAAGATATCATTGTTGCTACCGATGATTTTAGAATTTATAATGCAGTACGCGAATTTGGTGGCAAAGTTGAAATGACATCCGACAAACACCAAAGCGGGACAGACCGCATGGCAGAAGTCGCTTCCCGGGTTCCAGGCGACATCTTTGTCAATGTACAAGGAGACGAGCCTGAGATCACAGGGCAAGTGATTGACCAAGTTGTGGCTCTATTAGCCGATCATCCAGAAGCAAGCGTAGCTACTTTAGTGTATCCAATTGACAGCGTGACTGCTGCCAACCCGAACATTGTCAAGGTCGTTTGCAATAGCCATGGTTTTGCCCTCTATTTTTCTAGGGCTCCAATTCCATACGTACGAGATAGCCATGCACCTCCAATCGAGTATTTAGGACACATTGGAATCTATGCATATCGTAGAGATTTTTTGCTTCATTATCCTACGTTAAAGCCATCATTTTTAGAAAAATGTGAAAAACTCGAACAATTGCGGGTTTTAGAAAATGGATATTCGATCCTCACAGCAGTGAGCGACTATCGTTCCCGTGGGATTGACACATCGGAAGACTATCGAGAATTCGTGATCCGGTACCGAAATTCGCAAGCAAAATCCAATCCATAGCGCGTATGGCGGCGATGCCTCTGATACCTCTGAAGAATGAAAACTGATGTTGTATCCGACAAGCGAGTTTCAAACGCCTTTTTGTCAAAGGAATCAGCGATGTCTAAAATCACAATTGCAGCGCTGTTTATAGCAGCCGTACTGGGGCTAGCCCTTTATTTAAACAGACCCCAGTCTAACATTCAACCACTACCACCACTGCCTCCTGATACCTCAAGTACAGTAGAACAAGGCCCAGTAGTCTTAAATTGGCTTCCTACATTAGCTCAAGCCAAAGAAGCCGCCAAAACCAGTCCTAAGCCTATCCTTGTCAAAATCGGGGAGCAATGGTGAGGCGGGTGTGTACAACTGGATGCCGTGATGCACTCCAACACTGATGTTCAAAAAGTTCTTGCGAATTTTATCTTGGTCAAAACTGGATTTGATAATCCAGAAGTCAAAGACATGGCTGTTAAATTTATACCAACCATGGTCTTTTATGATGCTGCTGTCAGCAGAGAGGTAGGCCGACATGTAGGCTTTCTCAAAGCTGAACAATTGATTATCTATTTAAACAATATGCTGGCCCAAGCCAAATCATAGGCTTAATGCCGGTTTTATAAAGAGTTGCCAACTGGCTTTATACAAGAAGCATGCCGTGCAAATCATGGCGTGCTTCTTGTGTTTACTCAGCTTTTATAAAGAGTTGCCAACTGATATTGAATCCAAAAACCGTATATTGAGGCTTTATACAAGAAGCACGCCGTGCAAATCATGGCGTGCTTCTTGTGTTTACTCAGCTTTTATAAAGAGTTGCCAATTGATATTGGATCAAAAAAACCGTATATTGAGGCTTTATACAAGAAGCACGCCGTGCAAATCATGGCGTGCTTCTTGTGTTTACTCAGCACATTGAATTTGAATCTCAAAATTTTATTTTTTCTATTTTTTTTTACACAAAATTCGATTTTGTGTGTCTTGTATACCCAATGGTGTATCTGTTGCTGATGAATACCTTCCAAAATTCTGTTTTTCGTGGCAGCTCCACCACAGGAATTGCCAACTGATATACTCCCCAAATCCGTTAGAATCAAGGAATTTTATGAAACTAGGCACACAAAAATTTTTAGAGCTTGGAGAGAATCCCACCTTTCCCCACTTATATCAAGTGGTTATAGATCAAGGGGATAAAATAGCGGCTGAATATTTAGAAAACCAACAAATTCGCACCATGACGTATAGCGAATTTGGCTCGATCGCAGAAAATGCTAGCCATCATTTGCAGCATCTTCTGCCCTTGCAAGAACAAGGGAGATTTGTTGGCCTACATTGTGACAATTTTCCTCAATTGCCTTGCATATTGTGGGGCATTTTGAAAGCAGGGTACAATCCAATTTTGCTTGATTTTCGAGCAAATCGAGAAACCTTGCTTCATTTGTTGAAAAATGCCAATGTTGTGGCCATCATCACCAATGAGTGCGCTCCAATCCAGTCTGGAATCATCCAAATTCATCCCAATGATTTACTAATTCCCTATCCCCAACCCGCCCAATCTGCTTCTCCTTGGGGCACTCATATTGCGTTTTGCACTTCTGGCACGACAGCTACGTCAAGAATCTATGTATATGACGAAAAATCGCTTGTCATGAACCTTTCTAGTGGTTGGCGTGGCTATGAAGAAACACCATGCATCATGCAACCAGGAGCCAAGATATTGGCATTTCTGCCGCTATTTCATATTTTTGGAATATTTGCCACTCACCTTTGGCCTGCACTCACAGGGTGCACCATGGTATATCTGCCAGATAGAAGCCCCAGTACATTGGTGCAAACATGCCAACGTCATGCAATCACCGATATATATGCTGTTCCAATTCTCTGGAATAACATAGCAACAAAAATTTTGGCTAAAATAGAACAATTACCTAAATGGAAACAATTGCTTTTCCATGGGTTGAGGAAATTAGGTTCTTGGTTACAATGGCTCACTCCTTATTATGGTGGACAATTTGTTTTTAAAGTTTTATTCCGCAATCTTCATAGCCAATTGCTAGGCACACATATGCGAGGCTGCCTCACGGGTGGCGCGCATATTTCGCCTCAAACTTTGCAATTTTTGATTTCATTAGGCCTGCCACTCACCGCAGGCTTTGGGATGACAGAAGCAGGCATTGTTTCTGTAGAGACATCTATGGGGTTACGCAAACGGCTGATGAGCTCTGTTGGCCGGCCATTTCCAAAGCTGGAAGCCAAAATTGTACCACAAGAGTCGGGCAACACTCAAATTGGACAAATCATGCTCAAAGGAAGCTTATTGCATAGCGGCAGGTTGGAAGATGGCCAGATTCTACCACCCATGCGAGATGCTGAAGGATGGTTTGCAACAGGCGATATCGGCAAACTTTACAAAGGTGCAATACTATTGTTAGGCCGTTGCAAAGACACCATCATCAAAGAAACAGGTGAAAATGTATATCCTGATGAAGTGGAAGATTACTTTCGTGGACTTCCGTTTGTCCAAGATTTTTGCGTTTTAGGCGTAGGAGAAACATCGGATAAAGAAAAAATTACGTTAGTTTTGTATCTTGGCGATAAGCCTATCTCCTCGCTTGCACAGCAAGCACTAGCACATCAGATTGTAGAAATCAACCAACATCTCCCTATTTGGAAACGATTGGACCAGGCTTTTATTTCTCAAAATCCTTTGCCAACTACAACCACCATGAAGACCCAGCGCCAGCAGCTTAAAAAAGCCTTGGGGCAGCAAACCTGGCCTGTGAGTCCATTGGATATTCGCAAAAACTCAAGTTCCATCGCGATTGAACAAAGCAATCCAGGCACCCCAACCATGAACCAAAAACAAATTCTCCAAGAAGTACGAGCTATGTTTGCCAAAGTCTTAGATCGGCCATTGGAATCCATTAGCGATCATGCCCACTTTATCGAAGATCTAGGCGGCGATAGCCTCAAAGCCATTGAATTAGCTACTTCATTGGAAAAAGCATACGGAATCTTTATTTCGGATAGTATGCTCATGGAATGCAGGAATGTCGAGGAACTCAGCCACGCTATTTGGCAACAATTGAAGAATCCATCTATAGCAACCACTGCCCAAACACCCACGATTCCAGCAGTGAAAGCCAAGTATACACATATCACAAAATTTGAAGACACACGCGAATATCAAACTTTTGCACGCCAAATGCAACTGGTCGGAAACCTCAATCCATATTTTGTCCACCATGACTCTGTGGTGCGTGATACTTCGTATGTAGATGGGCAGGAAGTGATCAATCTCGCTTCTTATAATTATCTAGGCATGTCTGGGCATCCAGAGGTCGTCCAAGCTGCCCAAGCCGCAATAGCTCAATATGGAACTTCTGCGAGTGGAAGCCGGCTTTTGACTGGCGAAAAAACATTGTATCGCCAACTAGAACAGACATTGGCCCAGTGGAAACAATGTGAAGATGCGATTGTTTTAGTGTCGGGCCATGCAACGAATGTTACCTTTATTGGGCACTTCTGCGGCGAAAATGATTTAGTGCTGTACGATTCCCTTTCGCATAACTCAATTGATCAAGGCTGCCGGCTCGCAAAAGGAGAAAGCAAGGCATTTCCACACAATGATTTTCAAACACTCGAAGCTTTGCTTGCACAAAATCGAGATTATTATGAAAAAGTCTTGATTGTGGTCGAGGGCGTGTATAGCATGGATGGTGATATTGCGCCAATTCCAGCGTTTGTGGCTTTGAAAAAACGATTTGGTACGTTCCTCATGGTGGATGAAGCCCATTCAGCCTGCGTGTTAGGTCAAACTGGCAAAGGTGTGGATGAATACTTTGGCCTAAGCCCTGAAGACATTGACATTCGGATGGGGACTTTGTCCAAAGGATTGGGCAGTTGCGGTGGGTACATCGCAGGCAAAAAATGTTTGATTGAATATTTACGCTATCATCTACCAGGATTTGTATTTAGCGTCGGAATTACACCTGCCAACGCAGCAGCAGCATGCAAATCTATTGAAATCATACAACAAGACCATAGCATGATCCAACGGCTGCATACGAATATTGATTTCTTCTTGCAGGAAGCGCATGCCAGGCATTTTGACACATGCCTTGCAGGCAAGACCGCCATTATCCCAATCCTAGTGGGTCAAGAAGAATCCGCATTTTTACTCAGCAAACGGCTTCAAGAAAAAGGCATTTTTGTACCTCCGGCTGTTTACCCAGCAGTCCCACGAGGCAAAGCACGCCTGCGTTTCTGCGTGACCAGCGAGCATAAACCTCAACAAATCTTACGCGCACTCGATATATTAGACGAGCTGGCCAAGCAAGAAAAAATCAATTTGCCCAGATTACAAACGCTCAAATCAGCATCAGCTTAACCAATTTACCGTGTTCAAAAGTTTACCTCCTAAGATTGTTTGACTCTGATACAATCAAATGTTTCTATTGGCCAAAATTTTTCAGATAGCATCACGTCATCTCTAAACTATTTGCAATGCCTTGGGTTGTGTATCCTACATCAATAGGATTGATCATTCTTGCTCCGCCAGTTTGTTATTATTTTTATGGCTCAATATTTTCTTGATTTTTTTGTTTTATTTGGTTTACTGTAATTTTACAGTAATTTGCATAGGCATCCTTCTAAAATGAAGATGCCTATTTTACTAACATATTCTTTTTAAGCTTATTTTATCAAAATCAGCAAGTTGCTAGTTTTTAAGCAATAGCAACTTGGGTAGAAGATACAATCATGCAAAAAATCTTGATCATCAAATTAAGCTCTTTGGGCGATGTGGTGCATGCGTTGCCTGTGCTTTCAGGGCTTAAGCAAAGTCTGCCGGATGCGCAAATCAGTTGGATGGTTTCCAGGGCATTTAGTTCATTGTTGGAAGGTCACCCTGATCTTGACCAAATCATTTTGTTTGAACGGGAACGATGGCGTGGTGTCAAAAATTGCATCCTGCGTTTTCCAGAAATTTGGAGATTGGTGCAAGACATTCGGGCTTTTCAGTTTGATGTTGTTTTGGACCTGCAAGGGCTGCTGAGAAGCGGATTGTTTACCTGGCTAGCTCATGCACCAGAACGATTTGGATTTACTGATGCAAGAGAATGCAGTTACTTGGCTTACAATCATAAGGTTGTTGTTCCAACTTGGATTACCCATGCAGTTGACAAAAATCTTTTTTTAGCTGAACAATATGTAGGGCATAATCTTACATTACATTTTAAAATTGCTCTTTCAGCAAAAGACCAGGAAAAAGCTAAGCTTTGGATACCCAACTTGCCTGCGGTTGTTCTAGTTCCAGGAGCAAGATGGGCAAGCAAGTGTTGGCCTACCCTGCATTTTGCACAATTGATTGATTTTTTGCTGCAAAAACAGAATATCTCGGTTGTGTTGGTGGGGGCTAAAAGCGATCTAGGCATAGGGGAAGAGATCATTCGACAGGCGTGGCTTGGGCAAAAAGTAATCAATTTGATTGGCAAAACTTCATTAAAGGAGCTAGCCGCTGTGATGCAGAGGGCTAACCTTGTGGTGAGCAATGACTCTGGGCCTATGCATATTGCTGCTGCCATGGGAACAAAGGTCGTAGCCTTGTTTGGCCCTACCCAGACGAATAAAACTGGTCCATACGGGGATGGCCATATTGTGCTCCAGCAAAGGCAGCATTGTTGGCCATGCAGAGAAAAAATTTGTCTTCATAAGCCAACATGTATACAATCTATTACACCTCAAGAAGTTTTGGCAGCCATTGAAGAAATCCTCTGATTCATTGAAAAAAAAATCCAAAATTTATGAACATGAGCCTTAGGAAATAGGTTTGATAGAAAGAGAGCCTTATGGATGACGATGTGGAGCTCATGCTTCAAGTAAAAGAAGATAATCTATCCGCGTTTGAAAAATTATACCTGCGATATCAACAACCATTGGCCAATTTTTTTTATCGCTTGGGAAGTAGTTCAGATATTGCTGAAGATTATGTGCAAGAAGTCTTTCTACGCTTATGGCGCTGTCGTAGCACGTATAGCCCCAGCGCCAAGTTCACCACATTTTTATTTCAAATCGCCAAAAATTATTGGCTCAATGAAAGCGATAAAAAAAAACGGCGGCCTTCCACCCATTCTATTTCGTCTTCTGAAGAGGAAATAGTGCAAATGGAAATTCCTGCGGAAACAAAAACTCCCCAGGAACAAATCATCACCGAAGAGCTTCAAACGAAGGTGCAGGAAGCAATCCAAAGCCTGGATGAAAAGCATCGGATTGTTTTTATCCTGAGCGAAGTTCAAGGAATGAAGTATCGAGAAATCGCAGAAATCCTGGAAATTCCTATTGGCACCGTGAAATCCAGAATGACCCTGGCAGAACAAAAGTTAAGGGCAAAATTAAAGCCATATTTTGATGGATTTCACCTACATTCAGAGGAAACAAGCCATGAATTGCCGTAAAATCCAAGAAAACCTCGTCTCCTATACAAAAAAAGAAGCCACCAGTGTATCGGAAGACGGAATTTATCAACACCTACAACAATGCCAGGGCTGCTTGCATGAACATAGTGCAATTCAACGACATCTTCAATTGTATCGCTATTTACCTGGCATTGCGTTAACTCCAAATTGGTCAAAACTTTGCAAACGAATTCAACAAGACCAAGAAAAATTTGAGCCAGTATCACGTTTGGTATGGAAATGGAGAGGCTGGGCTATTGCTGCCATCATTGTACTTGCACTATGCTTGGTTTGGCAATGGATGCCTGGTTTTCATGCTCATCCCTGGCAAATGCAAATTTTAGGTTATGAGGGAATTAAAATACATGACAACGAATTCAGCACCCAAACGAATGCGTTATGGTGCCAGCTTACTCCACAGATTACCCTATTATTAGGCAGCCATACCAAAATTCAGTTGCAAGAACCTCCATACCTAGAGCTTGTACAGGGATCCCTTTTGGGAAAAGTGAATGATCATCCTTTGATCATCCAAACCATCCATGGCCAAATGAGAATTCAAAATACTACTTTTTCTGTTCGTACTCAGCCTCATTCTGCCACACTTCAGGTGATGGAAGGGGTAGCAACATTTAGCAGCGAGCAGTACGGGGCTTGCTCTGTCAAAGCTGGAAGTCAACTTTTCATCCAAAAATCGCAGTTCCCTCAACTAGCTAATGTTACAGAGCCATTTCCCTGGTGGAAAGAACCTTTTTTGCTGATTGGCCTTGGTCTTGAGGAAACAGCTTCTCAATCTTTGCTCAAGATTACATTTACCAATATTGGCTCTATTCCTGTGCAATTGCCACCATTATTTCAAAGCACCCCACAGTTGGCCCTGCACATTGAAAATGATCAAGATACTTATAGCAAACCTTTGCAAACTTGTATATGTTCTCCTTGTGAAACAACACCAATTTTAATTGGCCCAGGCCAAAATTATCAAGTTATCTGCGATATTTCCTCTTTGCTTGTGCACAATCGGGAACAAAAGCTCACTGTTTTATACAAAGGAGGATGTTATTGCAAAGAAGAGGCGGATTCTTGTTGCAAAGTGAATAAAGAACACCATTGCCCTGGCCCATGCTGCAGCCCTCCTTTGATCATTGCAAGCAGAAAGTAGCAAATGGAGCCCCAAAAGTAACAAACTAAAGAAAGCTGCTTCTGAGACAACATCTACTCCAACAATTTCGGCACTTTTGATAGTGAAGCCAGCTTTCATATAAGCTGGCATTTGCATATAACATGCCAGTATCGTTGAGAGAACTCTCGTATAAGATTGCACTGCAGCAAAGTTTTTTGCCGCGAAGCGGTTTGGGAATAAAGCCTGGGGTTTCTAACCCCAGGTTATGTCGGCTCTTATCGTGTCCTGACGGGACACCGGAAAACCTGGCATTCTATCAAAGAGAACTTTTATTTCCGTCTGTGGCAAGGCTATCCATGTTGTTGGAGTAATCATGCGTTTTTTCTTATCTGAAAAAATCGAAGGGATTTATACCAAGCTTACTGGTTCAGAGAACCATCATCTTATTCATGTATATCGAGCAAAACCAGGCATGGAAGTTGAGCTATTCAATGCTCAAGGTGAATTATATCTTGCTCGAGTGATTGCGTGCCAAAAAGAGCAAACAAACTTGCAAATCATCAACACAATGCAAGAAAAGCCGCATTGGCCATTTCAAATTACTTTGGCACAGGGAGTATTCAAAAGCCAACATTGGGATTTACTTTTGGAAAAATGCATGGAGTTAGGTTTGTATCGCTTGATTCCCATGACTACTCAGCACATCGCTGCTGGAAATCTCACTGCTGGACGCAATGAACGATGGCAAAAGGTGATGATCGCAGCGGCTAAGCAATGCAAAAGAACATCGTTGATTCAAATTGATTCAGTGCAATCTTTTGAACAAATGCTTGCCAGTACAAAACAAATCCCTTTGCGTGTTTTAGCCCATACCGGCCCGGAATTGCCAAGCTTCAAAAAAATTTTAGATTGTATATCTCCAATGCCACCAGAGATTTTGGCCATTGTTGGGCCAGAAGGCGGCTTTAGCCAAACAGAAATTGAATTAGCAATAGCACACAATATTCAATTATTTAGCTTGGGGCCTTATGTTCTTCGAGCAGAAACTGCTGCATGGGCAGTAATCTCGAGTTTGAATTTTTATTTACAGGCTTAGCGGTGAATGCGTGACAGGATATAAAAAAATAATCATATTGTTAGCAGCTTGGTGCATCCCTGGCTTGGGTATGTATTGCCTTGGCAAAAAGTGGCAAGGCATAACGATTTTGTGTACATACGGAAGCCTCTATGCAGCAGGTATGATGATGGCAGATTTTCGAATTATTTCAGTTTGGGATGAGCCATATTATTTCTTCTGTCAAATCGGGGCATTAAGCTTTACATGCTTAAGATGCTACATCCACTATAGTTTACCACCTCCAATTGCTGTGGATTGGTTTGCTTATGCCCTTGGAAATTTATACACAAGTTTGGTTGGACTTTTGAACATGATCCTTGTCATCCAAACCTGGGAAAAAATCGAGGCATGTTCTTGTCAGAATTGAGATTCATTATGCAATTGAAAAGTATAAATATTGAAGAGCTACGTAAATTAAGTGGCGCTGCTAGATTGCAATGCATTGAGGAATATCGAGATGAGAAAGAAAATCTCATCTTAGAATACCTACGGCTGCAGGATATTTTAGAAGAATATAACGAAAAATCAAATCAAGTCTGCTGTGAAATTGAACGTATCAATATCATTTTACACGAGATGGGTGTAGAATAAACTGCGTATAGTAGCTACAGATTTGGCTTGCTAATTTGAGATAGATTTGCTAAAATTACGCTGATGATAACGCTTTTGGGGGCCACCTCAAAAAAATATTTTCCTTCTGCCAATTGCAGATGCTGCCGGCAAAGCAACACAGCAAAGCAAGTTGTAGTGGCTTCCAAAAATTCGTTAGAATTAGAAATTACGTTCACATTTGGATAGTCAATTGATTCAGAAAGGATTTTTGGAATATGGATTTATCTAGCATTTACATGGGATTAAAGTTAAAAAATCCCTTGGTCCCATCTGCATCTCCACTTTCTCAGCACCTGGATACAATTAAGCGATTGGAAGATGCTGGGGCAGCCGCGATTGTGTTATACTCCATTTTTGAAGAACAATTAAAATTTGAAGCACAAGAACTGGATCATTTTTTAAGCCATGGCACAGAAAGTTTTGCAGAAGCTACCAGTTATTTCCCAAAAGTAAATGAATATCGTACTGGTCCAGAAGAATATTTGGAACACATTCGCAAAATCAAACAGTCTGTTCATATTCCAGTGATTGGGTCTATCAACTGCATTTCTTTGTCTGGCTGGGGTTCTTATGCTCAAAAGATTCAACAAGCCGGAGCAGATGCACTTGAATTGAACTTGTACTTTATTCCCACAGACATGAATCTGACGGGTGAACGGATTGAAAAGCTATATATAGATGTAGTTAAAGAAGTTAAAAAAGCTGTTAAAATTCCAGTTGCAATCAAATTAAGCCCATATTTCACGAATATTGCAGGCATGGTCAAACGTCTGGATGAAGCTGGAGCCAATGCGTTTGTTCTGTTCAATCGTTTTTATCAACCCGACTTGAATATTGAAGATTTAGCTGTAGAACCTGGTGTTGTACTTAGCACCTCCAATGACCTTCGTTTGCCTTTACGCTGGATTGCGATTCTCTATGGCCGCATTAAAGCTTCGCTTGCGGGCACTAGTGGTGTTCATACAGCAGAAGATGCAATTAAACTTTTGATGGCTGGTGCAGATGTTGCGAATATGTGTGCTGCACTATTGCGTCATGGCCCTCAATATCTAAGCCAAGTTTTAAAAGACATGACAACATGGCTAGAACAAAGAGACTATGCAAGTGTCAGCCAACTCAAAGGTTGTATGAGCCAAAAATCTGTAGCAGAACCTGCTGCTTTTGAACGCGCGAATTATATGAAGGCCCTGACCAGCTTCAAAATTCCTGGACATATCTAAACCATTGTTGCAACCATCCCAATCGAGAGGATGCTGTACGTGCAACTCTCGATTGGTTTAATTCATGGACTGTGAGAGAGTTATGAGCAAGCTGAAAATCGTCGAAGAAAATGAAGCTACTGTTGTAAGCTTCTTAGATGTAGCTTTTTTGGACGAAACTAGTATCAAAGAGTTGGGTGATGAATTAGAAAATTTAGTCAAAGCCAAACCAAAGCCTGTTCTTGTGATCAATTTTTCCAATGTAGATTATCTTTCTAGCGCGGTTTTGGGAAGATTGGTGAAAATATACAAATTGATTAAAGCAAGCACTGGAAAGCTATTGCTTTGCCATATCAAAAACAATATAATGCAAGTTTTTAAAATTACAAAATTAGATAAAATGTTTGAAATTTTTCCAGACCAAGAAAAAGCATTGCGTAGTCTTAAAGGTGCTGGCTTTAAATTTTTCTGGCAAAAATAGGTTTAGAAAGGGCAACTATTGTCTAATGTTGTGTCTTATCTAACCCAAGAAATTGCTGGCATTGGTGGAAAAGTCAAGCAACAACTGGAAGACTTTCGTGTGTACGAAATCCCAGCATACCCTTGTGCTGGACAAGGGGAGCATTTGTACCTGTGGATCGAAAAAACAGGCATTACCACTTTTGATGTGGTCATGCAATTGGCCCGAGGGCTCCATATCAGTCCCCAAGATGTGGGCTATGCAGGGATGAAAGATTGTCATGCCATCACCCAGCAGTTTTTTTCTATACCATTGGCAAGCAAGTTAGAATTGGATAAACTGACCCTGAAAAATGCCCAAATTTTAAACGTTCAACAGCATATCAATAAATTGCGAATTGGGCACCTGCGAGGGAATCGTTTTGAAATTGTCGTGCGTGATCCTATGGCAAATTGGGAAGAGAATTTGCAAAAAATTATAGAAATTTTGCAAAAGTGTGGTATCCCAAATTACTTTGGTCCCCAGCGTTTTGGCAGCCAACAAAATACAGACCGTATTGGCAATGCGCTCTTACGCAATCAAAGAGAAGAAGCATTACACACTCTTTTGGGACAGATCAACCCTTTGGATACAAATCTTCTCAAAGAAGTGAAACAATTCTATCTTGCTGACAAGTATCAAGATGCATTCAATATCATTCCTTCCTCTTTTATTACGGAAAAGCATTTGCTGAAATTGCTTGCAGGAGGAATGCCAAAAGCCACGGCTGTCACCCGCATTCCTTTGCGCATACAGAAATTTTATGTTTCTGCGTATCAATCCAGCCTATTCAATCAAACTCTCCAAACGCGACTTCCAGAAATAGACCAAATATGGTGCGGTGATTTGGCTGTGAAACACCCAGGTAGAGCCGTATTTCTTGCACAAGATGACGAAGCCACTAAGCTTCGCTGCCAGGGCCATGAAATCTCTCCCACAGGCCCCATGTTTGGCTATAAAATGATTCATCCAGCAGGAAAGCAACAAGAGATCGAACAACAATTGCTAGCGCAAGAACACTTGGATGTAGATCTATTTCGTGCTTTTCATTATAAAGGGGAAAGACGATCTTATCGCTTTTTTGCACAAGACATACGTATCCAAAAGCAAAACCAAATAGCTCAAATTTTTTTTACTTTGCCCAAAGGATGCTACGCCACTGTTGTGCTAGGCGAGATGATGAAAGTTCCTTATACACAACCAGATTTATGGGAAGATGAAGAAAACGAGGATGCAGATACTTAAAATTTGGGCTTGGACCAAGCCTTATATAAAATGGTTTTGCATTTTTTTTATACCAATTCCTTTGATCGTGTTAATTCATATCTTGGAATTTGGAGTGCAGAGTGCTACTTTGCGAGATGATGCCCAATATACAGCCGATGTCGCAGTGGTGTTTGGCGCACGAGTCTTTCCAGATGGCCGATGCTCAGATGCATTGTATGATCGAACCATCACAGCTTGTCACCTCTATAACCAAGGCAGAGTGCATTACTTGCTTTTTTCTGGCGGATGGGATGCTTATGCGCCATTAAGTGAGCCTCAAGCTATGAGGCAAATTGCATTGCAGGTAGGCATTCCTTCGGCAAATATGATTCTCGATGAACATGGAATCAACACATTAGCCACGATTCAAAAAGCTCATAAATTGGCCCAACAGTACGGTTGGGCCAAGCTTTTCATGGTAAGCCATGATTATCATTTAGCCCGCATTCAATTATTTTGCGAACGCGAACAAATTGCCATCATCCCTATTCCTGCATACGAGCGATACACACTTTTTTTAAAGCCTTATTTTATTGCACGAGAGGTTGCAGCCTGGCTCTATTACTTTATTGGGTTAGAATGATCTTATTTGGAAGCATTCAATGGAACAATTTTAGCAAGCAATTGTATGCCCTTAAAATTTGTTAGAATCCTCCATTTGATGCTTCCCATATTGATTCCCAAACAGATTGTTTTGATTGAGATTTGCTGAAATGGAAAAATATGAAGCGCAGCTTATTGTTTTTCACGATTGTTTTTTTGATTTCGACTTTGATATTAATTTGGTTATCTGGTGGGATTTGGGGAAAATACGAAAAATCTCCTTTGACAGTGTATGAGTCTAATCCAGAAGAAGACCCCGCGGTTGAGCTAAAGCTTGGGAAAAGTACACTTCAATTTTATGCACAGCATTCCATCCAAGGCGGACGATATTATCACTACCAAGAACCTAGCAAGATCAAAGACTTTGAGATTGAATTTGCTGAAATTACCCCATCTCAAGAAAATTCAGCCTTATTGCATTGGCCCTTTGCAAAATGCTATCGGATTCAAGAATCCGGCTCAAGTGGAAATATAGCCGCACCAAATTATTTTCAAATGACCGCCCATCATGGGATACTGCAATTGCTCAAAGAAGCTCAACAAATGCATGAGTTATTTTTAAATGCTCAATTTGATACAGATATTCCATGGGCGATGTTGACACTAGGTTTAGGGCCGTGCTTATTGCCAGATGTAGAAATATTGGGCTATGCCAATGCAGAGGCGCGTGATCAGGTGCTATCCACATTGCACACACGCCAGCTTAAAATTCAATTTCAAACACGCGAATTGAGCAATACTTGCTGGAATAAACTCCAACATTTCAACCCTAACGGCAAACTGCTGCTAGATGTCCAAGGCGTTGGGATTCTCGGTGATGTCAATTTGGATAAAATATCTTTACAACGCGATGTACACATTCATTTTGCCTCTGAACTATTACAGGGCAAGGCAAAACAACCTGAGACATCCCAACAGGTGCCTGTCGAATATTGGCATTCGCAATCCAAAGGATCAACAACCATTCAATATTTTAGGCAGGAGCAGAAACTTTGGATTCATCAAGAAGGCGGCGTGATCATGCAAGGCAACCAAGGCCAATGGACATGCCAGACATTGGACATATTTCTCTATCAAAGTCAAGCTGCTAAAGACAACCGCTGGCAAATCCAAAAAATTGTAGCGCAAGGCAATGTGCGTTTTCAAGATGGGCCTCCAGGAAAACTCAACCAAGGCCAAGCAGGTTTTTGTGAATTGGTGCAAGGCAAGCATGGAATGCGCGTGACATTAAAGGACAATCCACAGCTCTTCATCCAAGACATCACAGGATTTAGCCTAATGCCAAGCACAGGCAAGCAGAAATTGTCCAAAGAGCAAGAAAAATACGAATGGCAAACCATCACTGCAAAAGCCAGCCAAAGCATTGATTGGCACAGAGATGAATCAGGCATACTTGAACAAGTGACTTTGCTAGGCAATGTGCTTCTTCAACAGAAATCTGAAAAGATCAAGTTTTTGGAGCTGAAATCTGATCAAGCAGATTTTGCTTTATCCCAAAATCCATCACACAAACAAACCAGAACACCGCTTTGGCTCAAAGCTTATGGAAATGTACGAATTCAGCATGATCGTGGCTCTGGGACCGGTGAATTTATGCTCTGGCAGAATCTTTTCCCCAACGATATTGTCACTGTATGGAAACAAATACAATGGCCTGCCAAACGCAGCTTGGCAGCTTGGAATCAACAAAATGGGCTGCTTGAACTCAATCCAATTGGGATGTATTTTGCCAAAGATCAGGATTTTCAGACGCTGATTTCTTGTTTATTTTTTAGCAGCAATCTTAAAACATGCACATTGCTTGGATTAGCCGGAAATCCTTCTGCAAAGGTCAAGGAAGTGCAGGCAGGGAATTCAACTTGGCAAGGCAATTTTTTGCCACAAGCACCTACTTTCCAACGTGCTACAGATCAGAGTGCAAGCCTTCAACCAGCCGGGCGCATTGATACAAAAAAATCTCAGGCATCGGAAGATATTACCATCCAAAGTAAAGCTCCCTTGATCTTGATCATCCAAAAGCTTGGCAAAGACCACCGCGATTTCTATTATGCCCAGGATCATGTCTATATCCAACGATTCAATGCTCAAAAACATACCAAGATTGGGCAAATCAAATGCCAAAAATTCATAGCTAAAGTCGGAGCTAAAGCCAAAAAAAAGAAACAACTGATGTACCTGCAAAGTCACGGAAATGTTGAATTTGAAGGGCCAGAAGCACGAGCACGCGGAGACCATTTTACATTGATACAACGAGGTGGCCAAGAAATATTCACATTGCAAGGGCATGCTTGGAGCCAAAATCAGGATGGGACATTAGAAGGTGATGTATTTCAATATAATATCACCAAAAAACAGTTTCAAGCCCAAGGCAGCCCAGTCCGGCTGCAAGGTCCCGAATTTGGGGCTCAAGGTAAGACATTGCTGTATTTCCAAAACCAATCTTTGTTAGAATTGCGTGGTGATGCATCCGTGTGGCAGCCTGAACCAGGCAGCCCATCCCAGCATATCCATGAAATCAATGCTCAGTACATCCGTTATTGGCGAGATACAGGTAAAGCATTTGCTCAAGGAAATATTGTGCTGAATATGACTGTAGAACAAGACAAGATGCAAGAGTTTTCTGCTTTTGGGACAAGTAAGCCAAAGCACGAAAGCCAAACAAGTAAGCCAGATTCGCAACAGCCTCAAGACAATCCCAAGAAAAAATATCGCCTTCTTGCCGAACAATTGACTGCTGAATTTGACACACAAGCAAAAACAATCCGCACAG
>JAKLHB010000269.1 GCA_022710345.1 Planctomycetota bacterium | reverse complement strand
ATAGCCCATGCAGGGTGTCAATCAATATAATTTGGTTAGGTTCCAACTGAAAACGGTCTGTTTCTGCAACCCGTTTTCCTAGCTTGAAATCATACCTGGGAACCTGGACTGCTTTACCTTGGATTAAATCTTGAAGATGTTGGTTAATTAAAGCTAGATCTAATGCTTCAGGGGTTTCAAAATCATAATCTCCAAATTCATCTTTGGGATGGCATTCAAGATTGAAGAAATAATTGTCAATGTTCAATGCAATCAATTTGATGCCTTGATTCCGTAAGTGTTCTGCAAGCTTGATGGTGGTCGTGGTCTTGCCTGAGCTAGAAGGCCCAGCAATGATCACAAGCCGAATTTGATCTTTCTGTTCTAGGATTGCAGCAGCAGCACCTGCAACTTGCTCATGGTAACAGGCATCTGCTTCTTGGATCAAATTTCCAATCGTTCCTGTGCGAATGTGTTGGTTGAGTTTTTCTACTGTTTCGCATTCGTGGTCTGTGTTCCAACTTAGAATTTCCCAAATTTTTTTATACGGGGTAAAATCAGGTGCTGACAAAGCATTGCGTTTGCCACTTTGCCGAATTCTAGCTCTATAATCTCGATACAGAATATAAGCTTTAGCAATCGCGGCAAGATCGTGCTTAATAAGTACTTCTTCTACAACATCTTGTATTTCTTCTACTGTAGGAATTTGGCCTTTATCCTTCGGATAGCCTTGCTCAATATACCAAACAATTTCATTGGAAAGCTGTTCGCACAAAGCTTTGTCGTGAATTCCTACAGAACCGGCTGCTTTGTGAATTGCAATTGTAATCTTTTGTTGATCAAAAGATACAACGCTTCCATTTCTTTTAACAATCTGCTGAAGTGTGGAACCCGGCTGCTGATTATCCCTAAATTGAACTTTTTTTGCAATAGTCCTAAGTGTATGGCGTTGTAGTATATATATTTTAGCAACTTTGGGTGCTTCACGCATGAGCAGAAGCTCTATGATTTCTTCTAATTCGCTCATCGAAAGCGAAGGTTTTGTGCTGATTTCAGCAAGGACTTTGTCTGTGATTTGTTTTGGGAATTCCAAAGGATATGAACCAACAGATTCTGCGGCTTTTTGGATATCTGATTGGATTTGGATTGGTTCTAAATTGAGCTTAGTTCCATCTTCGTGTACAATTTGGATAGTCATAAAATTTCACGCTTACTCCATAACAAAAGACTATGAAGATACGGCCTTTTCAAAAGAATAAAATTATGGCTTTTTGAGATTTTGAAAATGGATCAGATCGCCTCGATACAAATGTTCGATAAACTTTGCTACTCTAAGCTGCCAGGCTTCATCAATAGTGGTCTGCAATTGATTGCCTACGACTTCGCTAATTTGGGCTACATTTTTTTGCCCATCTATAGCTTCCCAAACTGCTGATCCCAGCGGGTCTAACCGAATATGAAAGAATGGATTTTTTAAATACTGCAAGAGCCATTTGAAAAGTTTGATTTGAAATTTAGGATACAAAACATGAATGGTTGCATCTGGCTGACGTTCGTATGCTTTTGTATGATATGGAATTAGTTCAAGTAAATTCTGCATTGGTTATTCTATCCCTGCCCATTTACGCCATGCTGCAATATCGTCTTGTGGAAAAGTTTGGCCACTCCAAGCTTTCAGTACTTTATATGCAATGTTCCGCACTTCGACAACTTGGTCTTGAAGCCGTTGTATGACCAAAGGCAAGAATGTCTTATCTTTGGATGCATGCAACGCAAGAATAGAGTTATAGCGCACAGCAACATGCTCATCTTCCATTGTAGTGCTTGCGATTGCTTGAAATCCTTCTGCGTCTCCAATGCGCATCAATGCAACGATAGCATGGTAACGTACCATAAAAAATTGATCTTTCAATGATTTGAGCAAATGAGGCAGAGATCCAAAATCTTTATCCTTTTGCACAATTTCTGAAATAGCTAAAGCTGCCATGGCACGTACAGAATTTGCTGGATCATGATCAAGGACGGCAAACAATGGGTCCATGGGTGTTTGATCTGATCCGATGTGGGCTAAAGCAAGTGCTGCGTTATGCCGTGTGTTTTCATCTCCCTTGGACAAAGCTTGATTCAGGTATGGAATGGCTCGGATATCATAACTAAACCCTAAGCTCCCGGCTGCAATGGCAGCATTGGGGCCTTCCAATGCCTGCACTAACTCTGAAAAATGATTCCTGGCCAAAGTTTCCAATTCATTGCCTAGAGCTTGCAGGACGGTTATCCTTTTTCTGAGCAGCATGCCATTGGACAAGCAGTTGGTCCAAGCGTATGAATAGACTTTCTTGCGCTTTTGAGCTATAATCTAGCCCTTCTCGATTTTCTTTGATAGGTTCTAAGTCAATCTTTTTGGTTTCTTCAGTTGTATTACAACCCCAGGACATCAGGCATAACAAACCTACGATCACGATTTTTTGAAGCATTCTCAGTTCCTTATAAGACAAAAATGCGGTTGTTTTGCTAACAGCTAAAATAACAAGCATTTTTTGATTATAACCAAATCTGGCTACATTTCAAGCAAAAATTAAAGCGATTTCTTGGCACTGCCTTGGTTCAATTCAATCACAACTAAAGTGGTATCATCTTCTTCATGCGGAAAATGTTGCAGAAAATAGGGAATTATTGCATTGAACGATAGCGACTGAGAAGTATGGCTCATGTTTTTCACCATACTTAAGGTTTGTTGAGGGTCTCGATAATCATCCTCTAAAAAACTATCTGTGCATAAAATCAGCCGTTGAATGTCCAATACTTCATGCAAGATGAATGCACGTGGGGTGTTGGCCCATTGTAGAGGCGCTAGCCAGCCTAATTTTAGACCAAATATGCGATCGCTTTGGTCCATCCACCAAATATTGGTTGAGCTTTGCGGCAAAATATGGGTGCCATAGCCAAAATTTGCAAACACCAATTGTCCAGAAGGACTCCATACGCCTATTCCAAGGCATGTTTGCAATGTAGAGTGGGAAAGAATAGCCTGATGCAAATGTTCATTGAAAACCCTAGCCAGTTCATAGATAGCTTCTGGAGGATTTGATTTTTGAAGAAATTGCTGCCATAACTCGTTCCATATCTCTGCCTGCTGTTCCCAAAATTTGGCTCCGTA
Source organism: Planctomycetota bacterium (assembly GCA_022710345.1). Classification (GTDB taxonomy): domain Bacteria; phylum Planctomycetota; class Uabimicrobiia; order Uabimicrobiales; family JABWCH01; genus JAKLHB01. The sequence continues at coordinate 3,812 of JAKLHB010000269.1, read as the reverse complement.
CTCGCCATGTCCTGTTGCATCTGCAATATACCATGCCAGATTTCCTTCACGAGTCAATGCACAACCAAAGCGATCACCACCATACAATGCATTTTGGAATGGCTTGAAATAGTAGCCGAGATTGAATTGTGCCAATGCTGCTTGCCCTTGTGGGTTTGTTAAACAACGATCCAGAAGTAGATTTTTTAACACCATGGCAAATCCATTCTTACAAATTTTCTCGATAGCGGATTTTGCGAAAAGCTTACAATTCACAATAATTGCCATCATCTACTAAATTGCGGCATGGATAACGCCAGGTAACGCCAGGCTCCATTAAATCATCTGCGCATTCTGGCCCCCAGGTTCCTGCTGGATAGCCAAATATCTTGCTTTCTGGTTGTTGCCAGGCTTGTTGAATGGGAGCAACAAATTCCCAGCACGCTTCGACTGCATCCCCTCGAATGTACAATGTTGCATCGCCTAGCATACAATCCAAAAGCAAACGTTCATAAGCTGTTGGTAAATATACATTAGATAATTTCGAATAGTGAAAATACATGGATGCATCTTGAACCTGGAACCCAGAGCCTGGGACTTTCATCCCAAATTTCAAAAGTAATCCTTCATCCGGTTGAATGCGAATCACCAGTTGATTGCAGCCATTCCCTGAGCATTGATTTTGGCGAAATAAAAAATGTGGTGTTGGCTTAAAATGAATGACGATTTCCGTAACCCGGGTTGGAAGTCGTTTGCCAGTCCGAATATAGAATGGGACTCCTCCCCAACGCCAGTTGTCAATATAAAATTTAAGTGCCACATAAGTTTCGGTTCGAGAATCTGGCTGAACACCTTTTTCTTCTCGATATCCTAGCACAGGCTGGCCTTTGATCGTGGAGTTTGTATATTGCCCACGAATCACATATTTAGGTATATCTGCAAGTTCCAAAGGTCTTAGAGATTTAAAAACTTTGAGCGTTTCATTCCGGATGGATGTAGCATCTATCACAGCAGGCGGCTCCATAGCCACCAAACCTGCTAATTGCAAAAGGTGGTTTTGCACCATATCTCTTAATGCGCCAGCACCATCATAATATCCTCCGCGATCTTCAATGCCAATATTTTCTGCTGCGGTGATTTCCATACGACGCACATAATTTCGATTCCATAAAGGTTCAAAGATGCCATTTGCAAATCTGCTTACCAAAACATTTTGTACAGTTTCTTTGCCTAAGTAATGATCAATTCGATAAATCTGATCTTCCCGAAATAAATCCAACAATTTTTGATTTAACGCTTGTGCAGATTTTAAGTCATAGCCAAATGGCTTTTCAATGATCAGGCGTTTCCAGCCGACAGAAGAATGAGGGATATCGCGATTTAAGTTATGATAGGCCAAGGCCTCTGCAATAGTTGCATAAAGACTAGGAGGCGTAGAAAGGTAGTAAACGCAATTGCCCTGTGTGTGGTATTGCTGATCCAGGGCATCTAGCCTGTCTTTTAGTTTGACATAATCCGCAACATTTCCTGTGTCCATAGCAAGATAATGCACACGGCCTAAAAAACATCGAACATCAGGTTCAGGAACAGGTTTGGCATTGGCAAATTGGTAGATCGCCTGGGCCATTTTATCGCGAAATGCTGGTTCAGAAAAAGCAGTACGGCTCACACCAAGCATCACCATTCCTGGCGGTAATAAATTTTGGCGTTGAAGATCAAATAAGCTTGGAATGAGCTTTCGAGTTGTTAAATCCCCGGATGCTCCAAAGATCGTCAAAATGCAATTGCTTGGCTGGCTTTGCTGCATCTATGCCTCCTCCTTTTTTTCTTTTAATTTTGTTGCATGGCCACCAAATTGATTGCGCATGGCAGCGAGCAGTTTCATGGCAAAGGATTCATCTTGGCGAGATTGGAACCGGGCAAATAAGGCTGCAGAGATTGCATGAAGAGGAACCGCAAACTCAATTCCAGCCTCCACTGTCCACCTGCCTTCACCGCTATCATCAACATAATCCTGGATTTGTTGCAAATTAGGGGATTGCTGTAATGCACGTGTCGTTAAATCTAACAGCCAGGACCGGATCACACTGCCATGTCCCCAAACATCAGCAATTTTGCTTAAATTTAGATGAAATGGCGATTTTTGCATGAGTTCAAAACCTTCAGCATACGCCTGCATCAATCCATATTCAATTCCATTGTGCACCATTTTGACAAAATGGCCTGTACCAGAAGAACCACAATACATATAGCCATGTTCAGGGGCCAGGTCCTTAAAAATTGGCTCTAGATATTCACAAGCTTTGGGATTGCCACCATACATCAAACAATAACCATGCTCTAGTCCCCAGACTCCGCCGCTCGTACCGCAATCCACCCAATGGATTCCACGTTGCATCAAAGTGACATTGCGCTGCTGAGTCTTTTTCCAATTTGAATTCCCGCCATCTATTAAGATATCTTGGGATGCGAGATGAGGCGATAGTTGTCCAATGGTTTCATCCACAGCACCTGCTGGTACCATAATCCAAATGACCTTAGGACTAGGCAACTGACGGGCTAAATCTGCATAAGAAGATGCGTGCAAAGCACCTTGAGCGGCCAATTCATCTACTTTTTTAGATAAGCGATCATAAACAACGATGCTATGCCCTGCTTTCAGAAGCCGTTCTACCATTGCCGCTCCCATCTTCCCAAGACCAATGAATCCTATTTTCATAAAATTTCGCACCTCCATTTTATTACCTCTTGGTAGCAAAAAGGTTAGTTCATAATAATGAAACACATCTTTTCTCAATATGCGAGTATAGCAAAAAATAACTCAAAAAGCAATCTTGGATCAATTCTCAATATAACGAATTTTAGGCTTCACTCAATTGAGTTATTCCAAAAAAAGTATCATCAGCATAAATTTTTCTTGCTTTAAGTGGTCTTATATACGATAATTTAATAGCATATTTTGGTCATTTTTAAAAGGAGTTTTTTTTCTATGAAAAATACAATTCTTGTATTATTTTTGATCGCTTTGCTATGCCCATCTTTTGCTGAACTTCAGATCACTCTTACACCTACGAAAAAATATTTCGCTGCAAATGAAACAGTGGTCATTAAAGTAGATGTGGGCAATCGAGAAGAAGATATGGCATGGGATACATACCTCATGTACAGAGATTCCAGGAATACCCCATTCTATATTACTCCAGATGGGACTTCATTGGAGCCTAAAGTATTGGGTATGCTTCCACCAGAAATTGAACTCAAGCCAGCATATTGGCACCAACCAGAACGTGTCCAATTGTTTGTTTGCTTGTGCTTGCCCAACACTGAAAAAGTCATTGGCATGGGCCGCACTTTCTTTGAAGTTGGACCGGCTGAACCAGAAAAACGCCCATTACCCGTAGCTCATCAATTGCTTTTGGTCCAAGAAGTAGCTAATGATACTACCAGATACACGGATTATAAACAATTTGACTCATCCTGGAAAAATACCACCATGGGTCAAAGCAATGGCACCACCATTGGAGCTAGCGGTTGCGCCATCACATCTGTAGGCAATATTCGAGGCATTACTCCACCTACCATTAACTCTGAATTAAAGAGCGACGGTGGATATAGCGGCAATTACATTATCTGGAGCAAAGTACGCGGGCTATCTTACAAAGGTTCAGATGAGATCAGTGATTCTTTATTTAGCAGCTATCATGTCATCGCTGATGTTGGCGGCCATTTTGTTCTTTTAACTGGAGTTCAAAGCACTGGAAAATATTATTCCAAAGATCCAGGCAAATCATCCAATCCAGTATATAGCTCGAGCCAAATCTATTCTGTCAGAC
>JAKLHB010000268.1 GCA_022710345.1 Planctomycetota bacterium | reverse complement strand
GATTTTAGACGGTCATTTTCATCTCGATTGAATCGTACAATACCGCCTTTGGTGATAAAGATAGACAAAGAAGAGCCAAATGCATCAAAAAGATCGCGGCGTGGGAATCCCATGGCAACCACAGAATCACCCAATTGAATATCTTGAAATGAAGTCAAGGTGACAGGTTTATACGGCCCGCCTTCCACAATTTTGAGAAGTGCAATATCAGCACCGCCGGTGGTAAGGCTTTGGAGCCAATGCCCACCACTTTCACGGCGTGCACCAACTAAAACTGCTGATGCAGCAGGTTTTTTGGTGGTACTATCCCATTCAATGGTAAAATGAGTATAAAATTTTTCTGCCTTATCATCCCAAACTACGTGATGATTGGTGACTAAATATCCATCTTCACGAATGATAAAACCGCTGCCTGTGCCAATTGGCTTATTTTCATATCCTGCTACTACTGAAACAACGGATTCTTTATATACTTCCACAAGTTCTTGTGCAGTCCAAGTTTTATCACGTTGGCTTAGCTCTGGTCTGCCCAGACGAATTTTACTCAGCATGGCATCTGCTGTAGGTGCAATGCTAGCCCATTCAGCTTGCGGTGCCATACCTGTGATCATGTACACAAAGGAATCTTTTTGCACAATAGTAAGCCAGCCTACGAATACACCTTGGCCTGGAAAATCATTGAGAGTACCTTGAAAATCAAGTTTATATCCTGGCACGCCATTCACATCAACTTGCTTGGAAGTACTAGACATGGTAACACCAGGTTCCTGGGCCTGCAAAATGCGGCTAATACGCTGTACCATTGCCTCAGTGGACAAGCGATAAAAAGAGGACCCTGCATTGACAATCATGCGTTGCAATGAAATGCCTTTATAGACCTTGTCAATGGTGAGCGTTCCAACCTGAGGAGTAAAAGCATACGTGACATTTCCATCCTTGATTTCGACCACAGGTTGCCAACGCATTGGATATTCTACACCAAATGCTTTGCCTACGTGTTCATAGTGCAAATAGTCTCCTGCAGGAATCGTAGGAATCATAGGAATCATAGGTACCGTAATTTCAGGCGGTTTTGGTTCCACAGGAGGCGGAATTTCTGGAAGAACAGGCTCTGTGGGCTGCACAGGTTCTATGGGCTGCACAGGTGGCTCAGGTGGCTTGATGCCTTTATATTTACCTTGACCTAATTCTTTAACAATTGTTCGTGGCAAGCCTTTTCTGATTAAATCCAAAGATTCAGTGGGTTTTGGTTGGTACTCTGTTCCTAGTGTTTGGAGCAGCTTGCGTAAAACATCTTCATTCGCTTTTTCTGCTGCTAATTGTAAAAGATCATTCTTGACTAAAGACTGATTTTTAGCTGCTAAGATAATAGCAGTAGGCACTCCGCCTTTTTTTAAGGCAAGCAAATCTTGAGGACCAAAGATAAACGCTCCTTGAACAGCAAAAATTCTTTCAAGGATGACCAAAGTCTCTTCTTTAGCCTTGACCCAAGCAATGATGTTCTCCACTGTAATTTTCGGAACAGGTTTACTGTTGATCATCCATTGTAGCAGTTCTTCTCCAATTCCGGCATCTTTCAAGGCTTGGATTTCTGCTGGCGTAAGATCAAATTGTGACTGGGTCTCTTTCAATTCTTGAAGAATTTCTTCATCTGAATAGCCAAGTTCTTTTAATTGTAAGACATCTGTTACTGTTAATGGCTTTGTTTGTGCCCATAGAGCACCCATAAACATGAGAATGCATATATAAATAATCGCTTTTCTCATAGTATATCTCCTTTTGCCAACATTGGTTCTTTAGCGGCTATACCTAAATTCCATAAACAATTGCTTAATGAAATAAATTGTTGTAGAGTCAATGTTTCTGCCCGTTTTGTAGGATCGAGCTGACAAGTTTGGAGAGCAGTATCAGCCAATTCTTTGGTTAATGCCAAAAAAGTGCCATGCCGTAATGCATTGGCAATCGTTTTTCTACGGCAATTAAATAATGTAAAAATTGTGGCTTTCAACAATATCTTATCTTGAATTGGCCAGAGCACTGCTGCAGGGATGATTTGGATCACAGTAGAATGAACTTTGGGCCGAGGATAAAATACGTGTGGAGGGACATCAAGCACTCGTATTACTTGAGCATGCATTTGAATAAATAAGCTCAATGGCCCATATTCTGAAGTTCCAGGCGCAGCCATCAGTCGCTGAGCGACTTCACGCTGCACCATGACGACCATGAGTTTTGGTTGCCGAATAAATTCCCAAAATGCAAGAATCAAGGGAGCAGCGATATTATAAGGCAAGTTTGCAATTACTTTGTATGGAGATTGAAATGCCAAGATTATTTCCTGAAGTTTTTGATGCAACGAATGTTTAGAAGCTAAAGCATCTATATTCAGCACTCGTAAACACGTGCTTTGAGCAAAAGTTTCTTGAATATATTGAACTAATCGGGCATCAATCTCTACAGCAGTGAGATCTGCACCTGCTGCCAAGATTCGCTGGGTAAGATGGCCTAAGCCTGGGCCAATTTCAATCACAGGTTCATGTGGCATCACACAAGCTGTTTCTACGATGCGCTGATGAATGCGTGGATCAAGTAGAAAATTTTGGCCCCATTTTTTGCTTGGCTGCATGCCTGCCATTTCTAGCATCTGCTGGATATGTGGTGGAATTGGACTATTTGGGGCCTCCTGGCTCGACATTCCCATATTTTGCCTCAATTTCGTTCAAGAATTTTTCATACACTGTACCACTTGTGATGTCTGCATGGCTATGAAGTAGCAATTGATGTGGTAAAATATGGCTTCCGATTACCTGAATGTCAGCTTGGGTGACCGCTTCTCGGCTTTGGAATGCGGCCCATGCTTTGGCTGCTTTTAGCAATAGAATGCTCGCATAAGCATTAGGCCCTTTTTCCACATATTTTGCAATGATAGGCACCATGTCTGGATTTTCTGGCCTAGCTCCTGCAATGAGCTGGACAATATAGCGTTGCAAATTACTAGCAACGTCCATATCATTGACCATACTTCTAAAAGAAAAAATATCTTCCTTGCCTGTGATAATTGGATGCTGCTCGAATTGCTTATGCCAATACGTCAAGATTGCCAATTCTTGTTCTAGACTAGCAGGCGGTAAATCTAGCTTAAACATCAATGATTGACATAATCTATCTGAAATGCTATCATCATGATTGCCTGTTTCACATAGCACAATCATAGGCATCTTGAGGGTTTGTGCATTGGAAATCTGCAAAGGGAGCATATTCTGTTCCATGATGAAATCTGCAATTTCTTGATAATATTCTTGGCCATTTGCAATAGCTAAAATATCATATTCTCCTAGTAATTGGCTCAGTTGCTCTCGATATTTCAAAAACACAATGTGGCAAGCAAGCCCTAAACATCTGGCCATTTTATGTAATACAACATATTGATGAAAAGCAGAGCTACCTCGTAACCAACAATGGCCATTGGCAAGCAAGGCTATAAAGAGTAACTTAATCACATTTTCTTGTGTTACAAGATCGAGCATTTGTTGATGAAGTTGTTCATAACATTTTTTGATCCATTTTATGTTTTGTGAGCTTGCAATGCTAGGATGTTTTGTAGTCACTTTTAGTAAGCCATCTTGCTTTGGATTGGTTTCTTGGCCTGGTTCTGGAACATCCGGATTGGGTTGACTTTCTTTTCCTTTGGCTTCTTTCTCTAACATAGCTTCTGCAATTAGCCCAGATTCAGAAGTTTCACTTCGATCTTCTTCTATTTCTTCTATTTCTTCTGGCATATCTTCTTCTTCAGGTAGTTCTGCTGGCAGTGAAGGAGTAGGCTTTTTCGTACTTTTAGGTTCTTGAGCCTCGGGGATTTCATCTTTATTTTTGGCAACTAGAAACAGAATTTCCACTGCGGCTACTGTGATTTTATCGCCATCCTCTAATTCTTGTTTCTTGGTTTTTTCACCATTGACGAAAGTTCCATTTTGACTACCACAATCCACCACAAACCAGGAATCTCCTATCTTGAGGATATTACAATGACGGCGAGACGCATTTCGATCTTTAATAGGAACATCATTCTTACTACTTCGACCTAATGTAATGACGCGGCCTTCGATGTTGTAAATCCTCTCTTCTCCATTTTCCATAATTACCAAACGTTCCATAAAAATTCCGCGCAAGAATCCTTATTGCAGGTAGCGCGGCCTCCTCAAGATTTCAACAAAAAGGATCGCTTGGGCAATCGCTAGAAATGAGAAATGATGGGATATAAAATAAAAATAGCCCAATATAAAATTAAAGCAATGACCAAGCTCGGAATAAAACGTGAAAAATATTTATGATACCATAACCAAAATAAAATCAAGACTAAAAAACATATTTTTGCTCGATGCATAGTCAATTCCAGCACTGTAAGGGTAACAATGGAAATTTGATCGTTTTAGGTATGCGCTCAAAACTTTATGTCCTAAGCTGGAAAGCTAAATAAAGCAATTCTTTGAAAAAACGTAGCCATGGCATCATACGTGTCAAGCCAGGGATAACATCTTCACAGATAAATCTTTAAGCCACCTGCCTTTGCTTGTCGAATTCTTGACTCCATCCGGCGGAGTTAAAAGCATTGAATGGAGCATAAAATTAGAGTTATGTGGCCTTGTGGCGCATAACAGTTTTCATCAATATGCATGAAAATCTTAATCTTATGCCTTAGCCTGACACTCATGCCGTGAGCGACATAAAATTACATTCAAAAATCTCATTAAATTGTATCATGTAGTACAGCAATGTGAATTACCGCTATCGCGTCGGCGTAACATTCGAAAAATCAGTTGCTAGCGGATAGAATAAAGACTTTTGAACAATTACCTATCTCTTTTAGCCATAAGACACTCTGAATGAGGTTTAACACCAACACCGTTCAGTGAGCATCAAAAGAATCGCATTCTTGCCTACGCATAATGATCTGTAGCCGCTGGCTTTATGCCAGCGCGTATAACATAATTTTTTGTATGTTGTTATGCGCGCAGCCATAAAGGCTACGGCTACAGGATGATGGTGATGCGAAGGCATTCCCCGCACTTAATGGCTATGAGCTTTATACCAATGCGCATGCACGCAGCCATAACGGCTGCGGCTACAGAATATTATAAGGCTTCTGATTTTAAATATAACTTGTTCTTACAAATATAGCTATCTACAAGATCCGGCACTAAATACCGGACGGATTCACCGCGGCTATACTTCTCTCGTATTTGCGAAGAAGAGATGAATATACTTGGAATTTCAACACAATTTTGCTTGAATTTTTCTGCCTTGCTTTGCCCAATGAATGTACCAAGCCTATCTAAGGTAGATAAATCAAAACCAGGACGGCTCCCAATAGCAAATTCGCAAATTTGTACTAATTTTTGCCATTGATACCAATTAGGCAAATCTAAAATATTGTCTGCCCCAATGATAAAAGCAAGTGGCTCTTGAAGTTGAGTTTGCAAAATTTGTATAGTATCTATTGTATAAGAAATCCCTGAACGGTCTAATTCCACACGAGATATATCAAAAAATGGATTATCCTGTATTGCCAATTTGACCATTTCATAGCGATGAAAATCAGCCGCGCTGTTTTGTTTATGAGGTGGTATCTTAGCCGGAATAAAAAGAATCTTGGAGAAGCATAACTTTTGCCCAATTTCTTGGGCTAAAATAAGATGCCCAATATGAATCGGGTCAAAAGTTCCTCCTAAAATACCGATAGTCACACCACTTCCTCTTAAAATATTTAGCTTTTTTCAGGATCTTCCGAATCACTCTCAGGATCTTCCAAATCACTCTCAGGATCTTTCCAACCCTCTTTTGCCTCGTCACTTCCTGTGTCTTTTGATGAAGATTCTTCTAAGCTTTCACCATCCACTCCTGGTTTTGCTTCTGGCTCAGGTGCCTTGGCTGGCTCAGGTGGCTGAATTGGCTCAGGTGGCTGAATTGGCTCAGATGCCTTGGCTGGCTTAGGTGGCTGAATTGGCTCAGATGCCTTGGCTGGCTCAGGTGGTGGCTTGATTGGCTCAGGTGCTTTTGCTGGCTCAGGTTGGGGGAATATAGTCTCTGCAGGTTTTGCAGCAGATGGGCTTGGCGTTGGTGGTGGCGGTACCGGCCTAGACATGCCTGCCGCAGGTTTTGCAGCAGATGGTTTAGACCTTACACTTGGTCCTGTTTGCTCTTGAATCTCGCGGACTAATGTGTCAATGGCTCTTGAACTTGGTGCTGGATTAGCATCTTCACCAGTTTCAAAAATTTTTATTATTCTTTGGCGTGCATCATCTAATGCTTCTAGCAAAGCAGCAAGGCATCGAAAAAATTGAGTACTACTGAGCAAGGAATCTTCCAGTGCAATATCCACACAGCAGTTCAATTCCCCATCTTCTGGATCATAGCCAAATTTGATCAGTTTTCGTTGGTAATTGAGATGGGTAACCATTTGCAGGATGATTTGCTTATGTTTTCCTTCTTTGTATTGAAAGAAATTGAGGGTGCGAAACTGTAAAAATTCGCCGTTTTCTTCGAGTCTTACCAAGATCACATTAGGGGAAAAACTCATCACAAATACTTCTTTTTCAGGATCATAGAGATATTTGACATTTTTTTCAATCAAAAATTCTTTGATTGTCATGGTAGTTGTAGGCATACTATGATTCCTTTCTATGTTTTTTGAAGCAAAACATCTGCAATTGTTTTTCAAAGTTTAACAAGAAACAAATCAAACATCAAATGAAAAATTACTTCAAATATAAAGTTCAAAAAACAAATACTTGCAAATTTTAGAATGCTTGGTACAATGGATACATATACTCTGCAGCCAATCGCAGGTTTAGAAAGGGCCATTCAATGGAAGGTTTTTTAAAAGGAAGTCAGGTAGGTAATTATCGTATTCTCGCTCTTATCGGTAAAGGTGGTATGGGTGAGGTCTATAAAGCACAGCATGTTCAT
>JAKLHB010000267.1 GCA_022710345.1 Planctomycetota bacterium | reverse complement strand
AAACACTTGCATTTCGAAATTTTGATCTCATGCACGTGCCATCCTATTTTTGGCTGGTTACGGAAACGTCTGATAACCAACTTCAACATGCATCTAAATGAACACGAACACCTGCGGAGAAATTTTTCTCCGCAGGTTACTTTATAAGACAAAGTCGGTCAATGTTTTTTTGGCATATTCAATTTATCGAATGTGCTAACTCATTACGATATATAGCATAAAAAAATTTAAAATAAATTTAAAATTATACTTGACCAAATGGTCAGTTTAGCTTAGAATAATTCCTGACCTTTTGGTCAATGAATCTTCTAGCAGAAGAGCGAATGCTTTGTCATACAAAGTATCTTATATTTGCCTTTGTACGCGAGTTTGGTTTTTGTTTTATTTTTTAAATTCCCCTGACCAAATGGTCAAGGGTGCATTGATTAACTTTTACCTAGTTGAGGTATCAGCGCTATGACGCAGCAATTTACAGCCACCAATTTTTACAAACTTACTCCAGAAGAACGCTTAAATACAGTAGAACAATTTGCCCATCTCAATACAGATGATGTAGCAGCCTTGAAGACATCAGGCGGGCTTTCTTTAGCCCAAGCTAATTTGATGATTGAAAATGTGATTGGAACATTAAATCTTCCAGTTGGCTTAGGTGTATATTTCTTAATCAATGACCAAGAATATATTGTGCCGATGGCGCTAGAAGAGCCTTCTGTAGTCGCAGCCGCTTCAAAAATGGCTAAAATTGTGCGCTCCAAAGGCGGTTTTATTACAAGCAGCACAGATCCTGTGATGATTGGACAAATTCAAATTGTCAATGTAAGTGATCCATTCGGGGCGAAGATGCGCCTTCTAGCTAAAAAACGCGAACTTTTAGCAGAAGCAAATGCTCAAGATCCAATCTTAGTGAAATACGGCGGCGGAGCTGTGGATTTTGAAGTACGTGTTTTGGATACAGAATCAGGGCCAATGGTGATTTGCCATTTATTGGTCAATTGCAAAGATGCAATGGGGGCCAATGCGGTCAATACCATGTCCGAAGCTCTATCTAAAAGTATTGCTACAATCTCTGGTGGCGAAGTGTGCTTAAAAATTATTTCTAATTTGGCTGTGCATCGTTTAGCCAGAGCTTACGCAGTTTTTGACAAAGAAGCCTTGGGTGGTCCTTCCATTGTGGATCGCATGATCAGCGCATATCATTTTGCCAATGCAGATCCTTATCGTGCTACGACGCACAATAAAGGAATCATGAATGGCATTACGGCTGTAGCTTTAGCTACGGGCCAAGATACAAGAGCCATTGAAGCTGGTGCCCATGCATACGCATGTCGTAGTGGGCAATATCGCTCTTTGAGCACCTGGGAAAAAAATCTTGATGGCGATTTAGTCGGAACCCTCGAATTGCCTATGGCAGTAGGCATTGTCGGTGGCGCGACTAAAAGCCATCCTGGGGTACGAGCTAATCTCAAAATCCTAGGCATTCAAAATGCCAACCAATTGGCTGAAGTGATTGTCTCGGTTGGATTGGCCCAAAATGCAGGTGCCCTACGTGCATTGGCAGCAGAAGGTATTCAAAAAGGCCATATGTCTCTTCATGCACGCAATATGGCTATTATGGCAGGCGCACCATTAGACATCGTAGATGTTGTGGTAGATCGTCTCAAACACCATGGCACAATTCGCATGGATACAGTGCAAGCAGTGGTTGCGGATGTCCTAAAAAATCGCAAAAATGGTTCTACAACAGCATCACGAACATCTGCTGCCTGCTAATGCCCATAGAGGTTCAAAAGATTTGCTTTTTAGGTCTTTCATGAACACGTTCTGGAAACCAGAACGTGTTTTTTTTGTTATTCCTTTCGATATTTTCCAACCAAAAAAATTTGGGATGGAGCAATGATTTGGCTCAATTCTTCTAAAAGCTTTGTACTTACTTGTAGATAAAGATGCTCAGCAACTTCGATCAAGACAGATTTCCCATTGTGCTGCATTTTAAGCAGTGTGCGGCAATTTCCCGTATGTTTTTTGAAGATTTGCAAAAGTTCAGGGACTTGCTCCAAGGCAAAATTTTGTAAATGCAGCATAATTTGGACTGTCCAGGTCTCTAATGCTTTCTCAAATTCTATCACATCTTCGACGCTAATTTGAGGTTTATCTTTGTTCATCTCTGCTTTGCCAGTAATATACAGCAAACGATCTGGCGCTAATAGCTTTTGGACTTTGTCATAGGCATCTGGAAAGCAAACAGCCTCGCAGGTTCCAGAAAAATCATTGAGTACTAAATGCGCCATTTTGCGGCCTTTGTTGCGTCCATCTCGTTTTACGCTAAGCTCTCGCTTTTGATCAATCATCCCGCCCACAATGACCTTGGACCCAAGCACACGGGTAATGTCCATAATTTTATAAGTGCTCAACATATATAGGTAGGGTTTCCATCGTTGCATGGGATGGGGAGAAAAATGGATTCCCAGTGTTTCTTTTTCAAAGTCTAGCTTTTGTTGATCAGTCCAATGCTCATATTCTTTGGGATAGAGTATCTCATCACCAAGCAAATCTGCTCCGGAAACTTGTGCAAAAGCATCCCAGAGCATACTTTGGTTTTGCTGTTTTTGCTTTTTTAAAGCCGACATTCGTTGCAAAACTTCGGGAATACTCGCAAAGATTTGGTCTCTTGGCCGCTTAAAACAATCTAAACCTCCGCTTTTGGCCAATGCTTCGAGCACGCGTTTGTCAAGGACATTGCTTTCGGCTAAACGTTCGCACAAATCTGACAATGAAGCAAATTTGCCCTGAGATTTTCGTGCAGTTAAGATTGGCTCAAGGGCTTTTTCTCCAAAGCCTTTGATTGCGCTAAATCCAAATCGAATGCCTTCTGAAGTAGGCCAGAAGGTATCGTCGCTTGAATTGATATCCGGTGGAAGTACAGGGATTCCGTGAACAGCACAATCTTCCACATATTTCATAATTTTTTCTTGATCACCGCTTTCAATCGTCATCAAAGCAGCCATAAATTCTTTGCGATAATTGGCTTTTAGGTACGCGGTTTGATAAGCTACAAGAGCATACGCAGCGCTATGCGATTTGTTAAATCCATAGCCAGAGAAATAGTCAATTAAATCAAAAATTTCTGTGGCTAGCTCTGGTTCTACATTGTATTTTTTATGAGCGCCATCCACAAATTTTTGACGATATGTTTCCATAATTTCTTTGATTTTTTTACCCATTGCTTTGCGCAATTTATCTGCTTCTACCAGTGTAAACCCGGCTAAATCACTAGCAATACGCATTACTTGCTCTTGATATAAAATGACTCCGTATGTTTCTTCGAGGATTTTTTCAAGCACTGGATGCTTATATACTGGTTTTTTCTCTCCGTGTTTGCATTCGCAATAATCATTCACCATACCGCTTTGCAAAGGACCAGGGCGATACAACGCGACTAAAGCCACAATATCTTCAAACCTATCTGGACGGAGTTTTTTTACTAACTCCTGCATGCCCTCGGATTCCAATTGAAATACGCCATTGGTATCCCCTTGTTGGAGCATTTGATATGTTCTAGGATCATCCAAGGAAATTTTTTCTAAATCTACTTTCTCGTGCCTGCATGCCTCAATGATCGCCAGAATACGCTCGATCAAAGTTAGTGTATTCAGCCCCAAAAAGTCCATTTTCAAAAGCCCAAGGTTCACCATATGATCCATAGAATATTGGGTAGTGCAAATTTGGACTTTATTGATTGGTGCTGTTCTTCCATGCGATGCTCCTGTATCGTCTGATTCGGCTATGTCGTCAGGTTCATCTGTTTTGGACTTATCATTGGCTTTTGTTTTCTCACTTGGAGGACGATACAAAGGGCAATATTCTGTCAAATCAGCATCTGCGATGATCACTCCTGCTGCATGTGTACCAGGCTGGCGGTTCAGCCCTTCTAGGCGGATAGCAATATCAATGATTTCTTTGGCTTTAGGATTAGAATCATATTCCTTTTTGAATTCTGCATCTTCTTCCAATGCTTTTTCTAACGTGATCTTTAATGTGCTTGGCACTTTTTTGGCAATGGCACCTACTTCGTCCACAGGGATCTTCAATGCTCTACCAACATCTCGGATCACACCTCTTGCAGCCATTGTTCCAAAAGTAATGATTTGGCAAACTCGCTTTTCTCCATATTTGTGGATGACATATTGGATGACTTCTTCACGCCGTATTGTTTCAAAATCAATGTCAATATCTGGCATTTCTTTGCGGCCTTCATTGAGAAAGCGTTCAAAGATTAAATGATATTTCAGTGGATCTAAATTTGTGATTTTCAAAGCATAAGAAACAATGCTGCCGGCTGCGGAGCCACGCCCAGGACCTACAGAGATGCCATTGCGACGTGAATAGTTAATAAAATCCCATACAATCAAAAAATAAGGGGCAAAGCCCATTTTGCAAATTACTTTGAATTCTTCTTCAAATCTAGCACGAACAATATCATTAATTATTCCATATCGTTCCACTAGTCCATGTTCGCAAAGTTCGCGTAAATAGACTTCATTGCTTTTCCCATCTGGGCAAGAATACACTGGTAAATGAATCTTTCCAATTGGAATATCAATATTGACTTTTTCTGCGATAGCCAAAGTATTCGCGGCTGCACCTGGAAAATATCGAGCCGCTTCAATCATTTCTTCGGGCGATTTTAGATAGAACTCCTCTGTTTCTAATCTAAAACGTTTTGGATCATCCATTGTAGTATTGGTCTGGATGCACAGCAAAACTTCGTGTGATTTTGCATCTGATTTCTTGAGGTAATGGATGTCATTGGTAAATACTAACGGTAACTCGAAGTGCTGGGCTAAACGTACCAATTCTTCATTAGCCTTATCTTGGGCTGGAAGCTTATTGCTTTGGAGTTCTACATAATAGTCTTCTTGAAAAATATCCCGATAAAATGCCATCACTGCTTTGGCTTTTTCAAGATCATCTTTTTGTATACATTGGCAAACTTCAGAGCTTAAACATCCAGACAGGACAATAATGCCTTCATGATATTGTTCCAACAATTGGCGATCAATTCTTGGCTTATAATAAAAGCCCGTGAGATAAGCCTCAGAGGCCAGCTTAATGAGATTGCGATATCCTTGATAATTTTTAGCCAAAAGCGTGATATGGCTGTATTCTCGTTTTGCTTTTTCTTCTCGCTTTGCATCAACGATGTATGCTTCGTAGCCAATGATGGGCTTGATATTGGCTTTTTTGGCTAATGTATAGAATTCCAATGCCCCAAATAAATTGCCATGATCGGTGAGAGCAAGTGCCGGCATCCGAAATTCCGCTGCTGTTTTTACCAATTCAGGAAGTTTAGCAGCTCCATCCAACAAACTATAATGGCTATGTACATGCAAATGAACAAACTGGTCCATTTTCCACCTCGTGTGTTACATGACCATTTCGCGAACAATTACAATCAAGGAGCAGACATAAGCTGCTCCTTGATTTAGCGTAGATGAAAGGCATGCCTTTCAGACCTATTTTTTTAATTTTCGTTTTTAATTTTTTGTGACTCTAGCGTTCCTAAAAACGTTATCATCAATTTTTTTAACTTCTTTTCCGATAGCACAGCCCAATCAGCCCCAAAATAAGCAGCAAGCCAGTGCCTGGCTCTGGAATAATAACAACTGTGTCTTGGTAAAAATCCACTTCATCTATAAAAGTCCAGGGACCGTCCAGGCTATGTTTGGCAACTACTTTAATATACCGGGCATTGATATTGAGATTAGAAAAGGTGATTGTTTGATGGGTATTGTCATAAGTCGAAGACTCTGGAATGTTGATGGTTCCTCTCAAAGTCCAGGTTGATCCATCGCTGCTATAAATATCAAACGATGGAATGACAACATCCACAAGATTATCTTGCACTGTGCCAATGGAAATTTGATGCACTGGTTTAGCGGTGCTAAAATCAAAAATAATATTCACGATAGGATCATTGCACCAGCCAACCCATTCATAAGCATTGCCATTTCCTAAATCGGCTGACCATGGTGCGATGCCATACACGCTATCAATGAGTTGGCGGCCTGTCCAGTCATGATATTGATAGCTACCCACATCGGTAGCGCAATCAAAACTATAGCTTGTGGGCAAGACTTCAATCATTGCTCCATAAGCAAAAGTTGCTAATAAAATAAGCAAAAAGAAAATATAGTGTTGCATAAACGACCTCCTCATAAAAAATAACTAATAGAACTTTCGTATAGAGATGCGCTGCAGTGCAAAGTTTTTTGCCGCGAAGCGGTTTGGGAATAAAGCCTGGGGTTTCTAACCCCAGGTTATGTCGGATATTATCGTGTCCTGACGGGACACAGGAAAACCTGGCATCAAAGAGAACTTTTATTTCCGAGCAAATTTTTTTTGATTGATGCTAGCTATGGATTAGCTAAATGGTCTGTCAGAGCTAACATTCTGACAGACCATTGCAACGATTATCGAACAGGACTTCCTGAAGGAACATCGCGTGCAGGTAGTAATAAAACAGGCAATCCATCATCTGCACAAAGGATCATTCCTTGGCTTACCACTCCGCGGATAGTAGCAGGCTTTAAGTTCGTTAAAAGTGGAACTTTTTTACCAATCAGTTGCTCAGGTTCATAAGATTCCGCAATGCCGGAAATCACAGTTCGGGTTTCTTCACCAATCTTCACTGTGAGTTGGAGTAACTTTTTTGCTTTAGGCACTTTTTGGGCAGCGATCACTTCTGCCATACGAATTTCAAGTCTTTGGAATTCCTCAATGGTAATTTCTTTGGCTTCTGTTGGATGCGAAGTTGCTGGAGTAGGTGTTGGTGTTGAAGCAACTGCTGGCATAGATGGCGTTGGAACAGGCGCAGTTGGTGTTGAAGCAACTGCTGGCGCAGTTGGAGCAACTGGTGTTGAAACAGAGACAGGTGCAGGTGCTTTGTTGGATTGTTCCACAGCGGCGGCTAGCTTTCG
>JAKLHB010000266.1 GCA_022710345.1 Planctomycetota bacterium | reverse complement strand
ATTTTTTTGATTGATACAGATTTAATCATGCCATCAATAAAATAAGCATGTTACGTACTTAACATATTTGATAGAAAATAGTTATG
The DNA here is from genome assembly GCA_022710345.1 of Planctomycetota bacterium. Taxonomy (GTDB): domain Bacteria; phylum Planctomycetota; class Uabimicrobiia; order Uabimicrobiales; family JABWCH01; genus JAKLHB01. Next base: position 6,902 of record JAKLHB010000266.1, on the reverse strand, counting down.
AGGAAAATCTGCGGAAGCATTGTTAAGTTCATAAATAATTTTTTTACAAAGACTTGCAGCCTAGCAACTTGAGTAAATAAAACAAGCCTCCTTTGATAGGAGGCTTAGAATACGATTGAATAAATTGCAATTACTTAGGCAACTCCGTTTTTGATGGCTCGGCTTTAGGTGGTTCGGCTTTGGGTGGCTCAGTCTTGGGTTCAGTTTTAGGCAGTTCGACCTTAGGTGGCTCAGTCTTGGGTTCAGTTTTAGGCAGTTCGGCCTTGGCTGGCTCAGTCTTCGGTGGTTCGGTCTTCGGTTGCTTGGGCGGCTCGTCCTTCGGTGGTTCGGCCTTGGCTGGCTCAGTCTTAGGCGGTTCGGCCTTGGCTGGCTCAGTCTTAGGTGGTTCGGCCTTGGGTTCAGTTTTAGGCGGTTCGGCCTTGGCTGGCTCAGTCTTAGGCGGTTCGGCCTTGGGTTCAGTTTTAGGTGGTTCAACTGGTTTCTGTTGCGAGGTGTTGCCCTGGATTGCTTTTTTGAGCTTATCTAAAAATGCTTTGCTCGCATTGGCGAATGAATCGGATTCTTCTTTTTCCAGCGTTGTCAGTTCATTGCCACCACTGCAATAGTCTTCGATGAGCATGATCGTCCATTTTGTGGCATCACGCATGGATTGGACTACAGCTTGCTGATCTTGAATGCGTGTATTTTGCAAAAATGTTTGCCAATGGCTCATTTCTTGGAACCAGCCTCCTAAGGCTACTTCCATTTGCAGCATATTTCCCAATGTTGCTTGTAGCTCTTGGATTGGTTTTGTCCAAAGAAAATAGACGATTTCAGCACCGCCGCCTAATATCAGCATTGTGCCAAGTAAAGCTTTATCTTTAAATGCTGCATAGATGCCCAAAATCAATAGCAAAAGGCCAACTAAGAGGACAACGAGGTGCAGAATGAGCAAAGCATAAAATGACCAACGGCTTTGCGCTGAAATTTCATTGAGCTTGGCAATTCGATGCTGATTGGCTTGCTGAAGTTCTTGTATTTGCTGGGTTGCATTCGGAATGGTCTCTGTTGCCATAGCAATTCCTTATATTTTCAATAAAGGCACGGGTGAAAATTCGGCTGGTACTCCAGGAAATTTATTTTCAATAAAATCACCCATCACTCTTTTTGTCTTTTCAGAAAGACGGCTTTCTAGGTCTTCCATACACTTTTGGCAAAATATGATAAAGAAGAACATTTCTTTGCCTTGGCAAACTGCACTTGCCAGGTATTCGTCAGTGCTGCTTCTAGCAGAACCGCAAAAATGGCAAACTTCAAAATTGTCGCTCCATCCACGATAGTGAGTGACAAAAAATGTTTCCATTGCTTGACGTGATTCCTGCGAATATTGCTTTGTCAAATTCTCACTGCAAGATTGACACAAAGCATATTCAAAGATTACTTCTTTCCCTTTGATGATCTTTTGAATCTCATAAAATTTCTGTGATTCAAGCAGTGGCTGTTCGCAATCCAGGCATTTGGGAAAAAGTCCTTCGTGGTAGGCGGAATGAAATTCCGGAGGAATAGGTTTTGGCTCATGGCCAAGTAAGCCAAGCCAAGTTCTTAATTGTTCAAAACTATTGTCATCCATATTGTGGTATTCCAATAAAGGTTGAGCAGAAATTAAGCCATGACCACTTCTTTTAGGTCTGGAATCTGCTCTTTCATGACACGTTCAATGTATGATTTTAGGGTAATTTTAGCATGTGGGCAGCCACAGCAGGCTCCTTGGAACCGAATGGTGACCACTCCATCTTCTCCTATGCTGACTAGTTCAAGATCACCTCCGTCCATATTCAAAGCCGGGCGGATTGTATCTAATGCTTGTTCTACATCATGAACAGCTAATGCCATTTTTCAATACCTTTCTACATAGAAAGTGAATATAAAATATCGCTTCCGATTTCATGCCAGGAATATATGTCTGGATCGCCATATTGCCAATGTAATTCCACAACTAAGCCATCCCCGCGATCCCAATAATATCCAACAATGCCTTTTTGAGGGTCTTTTAGACGGCATCCTATGGATGCTAATTCTTGGTGGTATTCTTGGTATTGCTCCAAAAGCTGCCTTTCATAAGCCATGCATTCTTTGCGTTCTTGAAGGCTATTGGCACTATTTTTACGTTGCTGAAGCGCGTTGAATTGCTGTTGCAATTGGATGATATCTGCAACAATTTTTTGCACCAAAGGCAAGGTGCCCTTTGCTTCTTGTAAGGTAAAAACTTTAGGCTCTTTGAGTTTCATAAAACAATGATGAAATCCTCTTGTAGAGCAGCGATGAGCATTGCTCCAGAGCGCTGCCAATTAGTATCCTTCACCTTTTTGGCCTGTGACAATTTTGACGCTGGCTGAGGCTCCAATTCTTGAAGCACCAGCTTTTACCATCAATTCCGCAGATTCACGATCTCGGATTCCGCCAGATGCTTTGACCCCCATATCCGGTCCTACCACACGGCGCATAAGCGCAATATCAGCAGCAGTGGCCCCACTTGGGCCAAAGCCTGTGGATGTTTTTACAAAATGCGCGCCTGCTTTTTTAGCCAACTCGCAGCCGCGAATCTTTTCTTCATCTGTGAGCAACGCTGTTTCCAAAATCACTTTGACAATATGTTTGGGATCCGCTTGTTTCACTACAGCCAAGATGTCATTTTCCACATATTCATAGCCCTTGGATTTAAGGGCACCAACAGCGATCACCATATCGAGTTCGTCTGCACCATCATATTGCGCAAGTTGTGCTTCATAAGCTTTTACAGCAGTAATAGTTGCGCCTAATGGAAATCCAATTACTGTACAAACTTTAACTTTGCTGCGTTCCAAGAGCCTTTTTGCAAATTTAACATAACATGGGTTAATACAAACGCTTGCAAAATTATATTCTGCTGCTTCCTGGCACAATTTTTCAACCTGTTCTGGTGTTGCATCTGCTTTTAGCAATGTATGATCAATTAAAGCCGCTAGATTTTGCCCCAGATTCATGGTACCAAGTCTGGTGCCAATCCTGGATGCACCTAACTGGCACATTAAATCTAGATGCTCTGTGTTGAGGTCATGGCGATCACACCAGCCAAGAGGACGATATAATTTTTCCAGCGTAAGGACCACATCATCGGTGATCTGCTTTACTAATTCGTTGATTTCAACAGGATTCAACACAGGTATCAGCCTTTCTATGTTGCTTGAGGACTCTTACTTTGGCTGGGTGTTTTTGGCCAAGAAGCGTCCAAAACTTCAGTGTTCACATCCAGTTCATCCACAACTGCCACAACAACAGCCTGAAGAGGTATCTTAGGATTTTGGAAAATAATTCTTGCAGAACCACCTTCCTTCATCACCAAGACCAAATCCCCTTCACCAGCATCTACCACATCTAAGGCCACCATGCTCGTTCCAGTGGGCTTTTTTTCAAGATCAACAGGCTGGACTACCAAAAGCCGATTGTGGCGTAGGTGTGCATTTTTTTGAGTAGCTACCACAGTACCAATAATTTTTGCCAAAAACATGATTGTGCCTCATTATGTTGCTAGATCAATCGTATCAACGATTGCAATTAAGGACGCATCAATGGGTACCATATCTCGATGAAATGGAATCACAGCTTCGTATGCTGTGACATATAAAACTGTTTCACCTGGCCCGGCTCCAATGGTATCCACAGCAGCAATAGGCTGGCCTATTGAATTGCCTTTGGCATCCATAGGCTGCATCAACTGAATTTTTGCATCTTCTAGGCCAGGGTATTTTTGGGTTCCCCAGATGGTTCCAATGACTCGACCAAACTGTGGCATAGCAATTCCCCTACTGGTGTTCTAATTGCATGATTTTGTCCACTCGGCGTTGGTGTCTGCCACCGGCAAAGTGCGTTTCTAACCATGCTTTGACCATGTCTATCGCTACCCCAGAGCCAATGACTTTGGCCCCTAAGGTAAGTACATTTGCATCATTATGTTCTCGTGAATTTTTAATTTCAAAGATATTGGTACAATGGGCTGCTCTAATTCCATGCACTTTATTCGCAGCCATGGCGCTTCCTATGCCAGCTCCATCAATCATAATACCTCGTTTGCATTGTCCTGTAGCTACAGCACTCGCTACAGCGTATGCAAAATCTGGATAATCCACAGGTTCAGTGCTATGCGTACCAACATCTACCACAGTATATCCCCAAGATTTTAGCTCTTTCTTGATTTCTTCTTTCAGGCTATATCCACCATGATCTGAACCAATCACAATGCTTTGAGGATCATATTGTTCAAGAATGGGAGTAGTTGTGGCAGGCATGTCCACGATAATTTGGATTCCATATTGGTCTGCTGTATCACGCGCTGCAGGTGTAACAATTGCATGATTTCGTACTAAAATGACTTTTTGGTTGCGATGGGCAAGAACGGTCTCTTCATTGACAAAATCTAAAGGGGGTTCTGATCTGGCTTGCTCTGGCATAGGTGCTGATGCAGCCATTGGAACAGAAGTGGATGACCCTTTTTTGCTCAATGCTGCGAGTAATTTTTCACGCACCATGTCTTCAATTTTGCTACGGTCTATCATGGCAAATTTTCGGCACAACCTCCTTGATGATCAGGAGATTGTCGCTCTCCTTTTTGATAAAATGAGTTGCGTTTACAAATTATGTCTCTCGCACAAGAGCGATTTGCTTTTCAATAGGTGCTTTTCTATCGCTAAATTCTTTTTCAAGAACATCAATGGATTTGAAATCAAAGTTTTCTACAATCGCCATAATCACAGCATCCACTGGCTTATTTGTGGTTTGTGTAGTTTGACGAGCAGAACTACCTTGCGTGACCAACACTAATTCACCAATCCCAGCAGAAACTGTATCCACAGCCACTACAAAATTGTTGAGTGGTTTTAGTTCTAATGTAACTGCTTGCACAATCAAAAGCCTCAATCCATCGAGTTTTTCATCTTTTCGAGTGGCCCATACTGTGCCTATCACTCTTCCTAACAGCATGTTCTTCCTCTTTTCTTAGGAATTTTGCATAGAATTTTTTGCGTGCCAAATCTTAATTGGATTGCAGAGCCAACATAGGCCGTATGGACAATATGTGGCTCAGTTGGTAGAATTATAGGAAGTTTTTTTGTGTTTGTCAAATCAATTTCGGTTTCTTAAATTCCAAAATGCACCTTCACTATCCTGCAAATGAGCATGAGTTGTAAAATTATGCAAATTCCTTGGAGTTTTTGATTGAATGTCATGTTCTGATCTGCTAAAATTTTCTTAAATATATAAAAAATTACGAAATCTTAAAAAAACTTTCTACCATTGGAGAGCATGCTCTAGCCAAAAGTGCTAGAATTTTTATGCAAAACTTTCTATGAAAGCATTGCTGTTTATTTTCTTGTGTTGCAGTTGCATGAGCATCCTGCATGCCCAAGAGCCACCCCAAAAACTCACCCTGGATGATATTTTGTATTTCAAAAGCATTGATGAAAAAACAGAAGATGAAATTTGGCAGCAGATTACGCGCTGTGGAGTAGATATACCAGAAAACAAAGCAACGTATCAACGCTTACGGGCTGAAGGGTTTAGCTTTGATTTTATCAAAAAATTGAAAATTTTATTGCAGCAAGGTGCTCAAACAGCACCACATTCCCAAAAACCAGCACCACATTCCCAAGAACAATCCCAATCGCCAATACCCACATATCAAGGTTTTACCTATTTGCGTACAACGACTTATGCTTGTGGTGTTGTCACTCACACTGTCTATGAATATCAACATACCCTGACTGGCCTGGAATTTGTACTGATTCCTGGGAATACATTTATGATGGGCAATGAACTCCCACCAGGCTTATATTCGGTACAACATTCAGTGGCCTTATCTCCGTATCTTATTTCAAAGACCGAAGTAACACAGGCTGTATGGCAAAAAATAATGGGCAGCAACCCTGCGTTTTTCAAAGACCCCCATAAGCCAGTCGAACAAGTGTCATGGCAAGATTGTATGGAATTTTGCAAAAAAGCCGGACTTTCTTTGCCCACAGAGGCTCAATGGGAATGTGCATGCCGTGCAGGAACCAAGTCCAAGTATTATTTTGGAGATGATGAAGCACAGCTCAAAGAATACGCCTGGTATTATGGCAACTCTGACAATCAAACCCATCCAGTGGCTCAAAAAAAATCCAATGCCTACGGACTTTATGATATGCATGGCAATGTACAGGAATGGTGCCTGGATGGATATGCAGCCTATCCTAACACAGTTGTGGTGGATCCACTTGCACCGGCTAAGGGCAATCTTCGTGTCTATCGCGGAGGTTCTTGGCAAGACCATGGATCTATCCTAGACTCAGCCCGGCGCTTTCTAGCCCCGTCTACTTTCTGCCCACATCACTTTGGGTTGCGCGTTGTTGGACCTGAATTTCGCCAGAATTGAGCTGGAAAATTCAATACACCATTTATTTTTTTGCAAATTGGCTTCTTTGTGCTATACTTGGCTCTAAAATGCCCAAAACTCTTGTAAATTTTTAGATTCAGTAAGCACTGTTCCCAAAAACTAGTTTGAGAAAGGACCAGCAATGAAACAAATCATTCTCTTTACTATTTGCGTTTTCGGCTCTTGCTTAATCTATGCTTTGCCCGTGACTAGTGGGCTTTTGGCCTACTATGATTTCAACACTGGCATCCAAGATGTGTCCGGAGCCAATCGTGCAACCACAGTCAACCAGGCTATCACTTCCGCAGGGGCTGGCTTTGGTGGTTCAACGGGTTTGGTACTGGATGGTGTGGATGACTATGTCCGCGTGGATGGCTTACCATTTAACACAACAGCAAGTGCTTCTAATACAGTGAGTTTCTGGATGAAGTGGAGCGGGTACAACAAAAGCCAAGGCGATATGCCCGTCGGTTTTTCG
>JAKLHB010000265.1 GCA_022710345.1 Planctomycetota bacterium | reverse complement strand
TTCGTGATCCACAACTATCACCTGATGGCAAATATGTTGCATACACTGTGACAAAATACAGCATGGCAGATAACAGCAGCAATATGGACATCTGGATGGTCCCAACCCAAGGCGGGGAACCCATCCAATTGACTAATTTTGCTGGCTATGAAGCCAACCAACGCTGGAGTCCACAGAGCGATAAACTGGCTTTTATCAGTGGACATAATGGCAGTGATCAAATCTACATCATGGATATTCAGACAAAAGAAATTCAGCAACTCAGCCAATTTCCCATAGATATTGGTGAGTTTTCCTGGACCCCAGATGGAGAATATTTCCTGTTTGTTGCCCAAGTCTATGCCAATAAAACAGTTGCCGAAACCGTGCAGATTGATGCAGAAAAGCAAAAATCAAAAGTAAAAGCCCAAGTGATTGATGAATTGCTCTATAGGCATTGGAATCAGTGGACGTATGGCAAAGTCAATCATCTTTTCATAATGCCTGCTAAAGGCGGCGAAGCTCGCGATCTAACCCCTGGCCCATACTATGCACCTCCCATTGCCCTGGGTGGAGAAAAGGACTATAGCTACATTGCTAAGACTGGCACAGTGCTATACACCACCAACACAGATTCTATGCTGGCCACTTCCACCAACAATGACATCTTTGCAGTCTCGATCCATGGCGGCAACCCAATGCGCATCACAATCAACAAAGGCAATGACAATAGCCCAGTGGTATCCCCAGATGGCAAGTATTTAGCCTATTTGAGCATGGCAAGAGCTGGATTTGAAGCCGACGAATTAGACCTCATGCTCATGGACTTAGACACCATGAAGGTCCAAAATCTTACGGCCGACTTTGACCGAGATGTTGGACAACCTTTGTTCAATGGCGAGTACATCTATTTCAACACAAGCAACCATGCTCGCAATTGCATCTATCGCGTGAAATGGACCAATGGCGGTGGGCCAGTGGAAAAGATCATTGGTGAGCACGTCAACAAAAGTGTGCAAGTCACCCCAGATGGCAAAACTTTAGTCTTCTTGCGAGAATCCGTCAGCTTGCCAACTGAAATCTTCACCGCAAACAGCGATGGCACTGACATTCGCCAAATCACATTCACCAACCAAAAACTTCTGGCTGATCTCAAATTCCAGCCTGCTGAAGATTTTTGGTTCCAAAGCTTTGATGGTTGGCGTGTTCATGGCCTTTTAGTCAAGCCCCCTTTCTTTGATCCAGAAAAAAAATATCCTGTGGTTTTCCTGGTTCATGGCGGACCACAAGGCGATTGGTCTGATGAATTCCATTATCGCTGGAACCTTTCCATGTTTGCAGCACCAGGCTATGTAGTTCTTGCCCTGAATTTCCGTGGCTCCAAAGGCTATGGCCAAAAATTCTGCGATGCCATTAGCGGAGATTGGGGTGGAGCACCATATCAAGACCTGATGACTGGCCTAGATGCAGCACTTGAACAATATCCATTTATGGATAAAGACCGTCTTGCTGCAGCAGGCGCAAGCTATGGCGGCTACATGACCAACTGGATCGCAGGTCATACAGACAGGTTTGACTGCTTAATTACCCACGCTGGCTTATTTGATATCTTCTCAAAATATGGTGCCACAGAAGAGCTATGGTTCCCAGAATGGGAATTCAGAGGTACCCCATATCAAAATCCAGAACTATACGAACGCTTTTCACCCTCTCGCTATGCCCGAAACTTCAAAACACCCACCTTGGTCAGCCATGGTGAACTTGACTTCCGTGTCCCGATTACCCAAGCATTCCAAATGTTCACTGCATTGCAACGCCAAGGCGTGCCCTCTCGATTGCTCTATTTCCCAGACGAAGGCCACTTCGTTGCCAAAGCCCAAAACGCAAGACTTTGGTGGACCCAAATCTATGGCTGGATGGAGAAATGGTTAAAGTAATTTGATAGCCTAGCTCAGCGATTCTCAAAAGAACGAGCCGCATATCACAATGAGGCCCGTTCTTTTTTGATTTCCAAGAAATTTTATCCGGGTTGATGATTGTTACGAATACCTTGGCATTGCTGCGTCGTGTTGTGCGAAAATTTTTCATTTTTCGTTGCTGTATGGCAGGGTTTTTGGTTGCCGTTCTGCCTCAAGCCCAATGTCAGCATAAAATTAGCGTTATGCGCAAATACAACGCACGTTAGGATGGTCGTGAGATCGGAGTTCAACAAAGATGCGGCTATCTCTTGATAGCAAAATATTTATGGGATAATCCCAAAAAAATAAAAATAATTTTATTTTTCTCTTGACAAATATTAGATAAAATATATTATTAAATAATAATCATTCTCTTCTAATAAACATTATAATGTTGCTCAATTCTCTTTTATTTAGGCAAGTTATGCATGATCCTAAGATTCGTTTGGAAAAGATGATAGATAATCTCAAAAGACATGGGTACAAAATCACGCCGCAACGCCTTGCCATTCTCAGAATTTTAGCCTATAGCCTTGGGCACCCTAGTGTTGAAGAGATTTATCAACAAATCAGAATTGATTTTCCAACTATTAGCATTGCTACGGTTTATAAAAACATTAGCACAATGAAAACTCTTGGAGAAGTGTTAGAACTTGGATTTGGTAACGATAGTAGCCGCTATGATGGGCATACACCATACCCACATCCACATGTGATTTGCACAAAATGCAAAAAAATTGTAGATTCACAACTCGAAAACTTCCAAGATTTTACTCAAAAAGTTATACAAGAAACAGGATTTAGCATTGTCAATCATCGCATTGATTTTTTTGGATTATGTCCTGATTGCCAACGGCAAAATTCTTGATTCTGTTTTCTTTGCTTTGAATCCTGTAGGACAGGATTCAAAATTTCTCCATAGAAGAGAATGATTCTTATCTAAGATTTAGTATTAAATAAGAAAATATCTTATCCGTAACAAACTACTTTATTTTTACTTTTGAGGACGTATCTCCATCTTTTATGTTAAGATACGAATTTTTATGGAATCTGAGGAAAAAAAAATGCTGCCAGAGAGCAAACCATCCACTGGTGAAAAACTGACCACTGCTGCAGGAGCACCTGTGCCTGATAACCAAAACGTAATGACTGCTGGCCCGCGTGGCCCTATGCTTTTGCAAGATATGTGGTTTTTAGAAAAACTTTCGCACTTTGATCGAGAAGTAATCCCAGAACGACGCATGCATGCCAAAGGTTCTGGAGCTTATGGGACCTTCACTGTCACTCATGACATCACAAGATATACAAAAGCCAAAATTTTCTCCCACATTGGAAAGAAAACCGATCTTTTTGTTCGCTTTTCCACTGTAGCCGGTGAACGTGGAGCCGCAGATGCAGAACGCGATATACGTGGCTTTGCAATTAAGTTTTATACAGAAGAAGGCAACTGGGATCTCGTTGGAAATAACACTCCTGTCTTTTTTTTACGCGATCCGCTTAAATTTCCAGATTTAAATCATGCGGTCAAACGTGATCCACGCACCAATTTGCGTAGTGCACTCAATAACTGGGATTTCTGGACTTCATTGCCCGAAGCGCTGCATCAAGTCACGATAGTGATGAGCGATCGTGGGATACCCGCATCTTATCGGCATATGCACGGTTTTGGAAGCCATACATTCAGTTTTATCAATGCGCAAAATGAGCGATACTGGGTAAAATTCCATTTCCGTACCCAACAAGGCATTCAAAACTTGACGGATGAACAAGCCGAGGCAATCATTGGCAAATGCCGCGAAAGCCATCAACGAGATTTGTACGAAAATATCGAAAAAGGAAATTTCCCCAGATGGACATTGTTTGTGCAAATTATGCCAGAAAAAGATGCTTCCAAATATCCATTTAATCCATTTGATTTGACCAAAGTCTGGTTGCACAAAGATTATCCTTTAATTGAAGTCGGTGTGCTAGAACTTAATCGTAACCCTGAAAATTATTTTGCAGAAGTAGAACAAGCTGCATTTAATCCTGGCAACATTGTTCCTGGCATTGGGTTTTCACCTGATAAGATGCTGCAAGGCAGGTTATTTTCCTACCGTGATGCACAAATCTATCGCTTAGGTGTCAACCATCATCTCATTCCTGTGAATGCTCCTCGTTGCCCAGTCAACAGCTATCACCGTGACGGAGCTATGCGCGTGGATGGTAATCATGGAAGCACCATTGGGTATGAACCAAATAGCTTTGGCAAATGGCAACAGCAGCCTGATTTCTCTGAACCGCCATTGAGCATAGAAGGCGCGGCAGCCCATTGGGATCACAGAGAAGATCAGGATTATTACACTCAACCCGGGTTGCTCTTCCGCTTAATGACTCCTGAACAGCAGAAAGCCCTTTTTGCCAATACCGCTCGCTCTATGAATGGCGTGCCTGTTGAAATCAAGATCCGCCACATTAAAAACTGCTATCAAGCCGATAAAGACTATGGTGCTGGCATTGCTGAAGCTTTGGGCATTCCATTAAGCGAAGCCTTGAAATAATTGGGCATTCCATTAAGCGAAGCCTTGAAATAAATTCCACATTCTTTGAGTCTTGAATTCAGTGTCCAAAAAAAGATTAGAGTTTGATAAGCTCTAATCTTTTTTAAGGTTATTGAGAAATGCAATCTATTACAAGAATTCTGCTTATTATTTGTGGCACATGTTCCATCATTCTAGGCTTTATTGGGATGTTTCTGCCTGTATTGCCAACCACACCTTTTTTGCTCCTGGCTTCTGTTTGTTATGCTCGCAGTTCTGCCACTTTTTCCCATTGGCTCTTGACCAATCGTTGCTGCGGAGAGTATATCCGAAATTATCGGGAAGGCAAAGGAATACGCTCGCAGCAAAAAATTTTTATACTCCTATGCTTATGGGCGACCATTGGCTATTCAATATGGGTTGTCCCAAACCTGTGGATGAAAATCGGTCTGCTTGTGATTGCCTGTTGCGTGACAATTCATCTCATGATGCTGAAAACTGCTTAAAATTTTGATTGACAAAAAAGATGTCTTTTTGGTTCACAAAAAGATGTCTTGTTGATTGACAAAAAAGATGTCTTGTTGATTGACAAAAAAGATGTCTTGTTGTATAAGAATAAGTGTATATTTTTATAGTGTTATATACTAATTTTTTGTCCTGGTCATTGAATGTTAGGGGGGATATATTGAAGACATCTAAATATCTGCATATATTGATGATCCTATTGTTTTTGATGATAAGTATGGCAGCTCAAACACCACAAGATAGTCCTTTGCAGATCCAAATGGCAGTCTCGAAGATTGTCATGAAAAAAATTCAACGAGATGGGAAATGGATACTCCAATACCAACGTAAGGCGGATGTCCAAGAGGCAAAGCCAGGCGAAATTTTAGAGTATACCATTCGCTATACCAATATTTCACAGCAAATTTTAAACAAAATTCAAATCATTGGGCCTATTCCAGCCAATACCTATCTACAAAAAGACAGCATTCGAAACCAACAAGTGGGCCAAATGTACGCGAGTGCTGATCAAGGAAAAACCTACCAAGTTCCTCCTCTTCAAAAAATTTTGGTTGAAAATGGAAAATCTAAAACTGTTCTAATCCCTGAAACTGAATGGACACATTTAAAATGGCTTGTGCCATCTTTAAATCCCTTGCAATCCATTACGGTTCGTTATTGGGTGGTTGTACGATAATCAGGCAAGCTCATGGTTCCTGCAATTTTTTAGGAACACTATGTTTCTAAACGATTGTCATACAAGAGCCATAGAATTGTATTGACTTTTATTTTTTGCAAATTTTTAAGAAGGATGGATCTATATGCCTAAAGTATGTTTGCTTGTTTTATGGAGTCTTGTATTTTCTTCCATGCTTTGGGGAGTTTTGACTCCTGCTGGAACAGAAATTAAAAATCAGGCCACAGCAACCTTTACAGATGCTTCTGGCAAAGAATACACAGCATCATCCAATGTAGTGATCACTACAGTCCAGGCTGTGTATGGGCTTACGGTAACGCCAAATGGTACTGCAGGTGGACCTTGGGATCAAACCCAAATTGCGACCCAAGGCAATACTGTGTATTATCCATATCGTGTGGTGAACACAGGTAACCAAACAGATACCTTTGAAATCACATCTTTGGATCAACAAAACGCTACCTTCACGCCAGCGAATGTGAAAATTTATCTCGATACCAATGGAAATGGAATCGTGGACGAAGGTGAGCCAGACATCACAGCAAGTAAAAAGGTTGGGCCTTTACCCGCTGGTGATACAGGCTATTTTATTGTTGCGTATGATGTGCCAGCAGCTACACCCGCTGGCCGCATTGTGGAGATGAGCCCATTTGTTCGTTCCACTGGGGATATCACCAAGCAAGATAATGATAACTACCATAAAACCACAGTGGTAGAAGATGCGGTGATCACAGCTAAAATCACCACAGATATTGCTCAAGTAAATCCAGGGGGCAAGGTTGAATACACGATTGCAGGCAGCAATACAGGTAACCAACCAGCCAAAAGTATCACCAATATCTCTGTGAACGGCGCTACCAAAGAAGGCATTTTGGTCTCCAACCAATTGCCCACGGATTTTACATTTGATAAAACAACACCCGTGACAGCTTCTGGTCCAACTGGAACAGTTGCGGTATATTCAAACAATGGCACCAATTGGTATACAGACCCCAATGACCCTAACCTCAGCGGTGGAATCAAGCACATTGGCCTATATATGCCAGATACGGTTGTGAATAGCCAGCCAGATAATGTACTCAGCCCTGGTGCAACCTACTCACTCAAATATAAAATGGACGTGCCAGCAGATGCGCCGGCTAAAATCGTCTCTGATTCTGCTAAAGTGGACTACAGCCTTCAAACCAACGCTGCGCAAACCACACTCACCAACACCGTTGATGTGGAAATTTTATCCAAGGCTGCTGTACTCGTAGGCCGTTCAGATTCTGCGGCAAACGATACCTACGATACCACCAAAGGCAATGATATTGCCGAAGCTGGAGCTGGAACTGTGGTCGTTTTTACCAACACAGTCCAAAATAATGGTAACAAGAGCG
>JAKLHB010000264.1 GCA_022710345.1 Planctomycetota bacterium | reverse complement strand
ACGCTTCTGCTGCCACAGATCGCTTATGTTGAATCACCAATTCATGATGATTATCTTGGGTATGCTTAGCATTCTCCAATAATGCTGATGGAACAAAGCCCAAAACAGGCAATTGAAATAATTTTTCAACCTCCTCCTTGGTACGAAGGGAAGTATCAAAGTATTCCAAGAAAAAACAAAGTCCTAATGCTAGAATAGTGCTAATCAGAAAGGCTATGACTAAAGAAAACAGTTTTCTAGGGCGGACTGGATATCTTGGAACTTTGGGTGCAGAAACAATGAAGATATTGTCTTCTTTTTTACCCGCAGCATTGGCCAATTCTACTTCTTCAATGCGGTCGGTTACTGTACGATAGCTTCTTGCAGCAGTATCATGTTGGTTTTGCAATAAATTATATTGAATTGCCAGTTTATTGAATTGAAACATAATTTCCTGTTGTTGCTGCAGGGCATCTTGTAGCCGTTGCTCTTCTAGGAGAATTCGATCATACTCTGCTTTAGCAGAGCGTAAAATTGTGAATGCCTCTAGTTTGAGACGTTCTTGTAGAACTTTGACTTTTGTGTTGGCAGCTTCGACTTGGGGATGGTTGGGGCCAAAGCGCCTTCCTTCTAGCAAAGATTCAATCTCATGGCGAGCTGTGATCAATTGAAGCTTAATTTCTCGAATGGTGACATTGTCCAAAAGCTCTGGCATGGTGTCAATTTCTTCTGCCTTATCCAAGGCTTTAGAAATATTTTCATACTTTGTTTGGGCTTGAATTCGCTTCAATTCTACCTCTGTCAAAGCTTTGCTAAGCTCGCGAAGTCTTTCAAAAACAATATTTTGCGAACGGTCTAAAGAAACAAGGTTATGTTGGACCATGAAATCTTGCAATTGCTCGGCTAAATTTAAGACTTTTGGCCGCAGTTCTTCTGCTTTTTTATACAACACTTGAAGCCCAGTTCCTGTAAGCCCTAGCCGATGCGAACGCACACTTTGAATATACGCATTTTGAAGAAAGTCAATCACTCGGCATGCTATTTTAGGATCTGTCCACTCAAAAGCAACAACAACAAGATATGACTGGCGTACTGGGTTAATAGAGAAATATTTAGCAAACGGTTTGATCGGGTCTTTTTGATTTGCAAATGTTTTTGATTTATGAAAATCAAAATGATAGAACGTCTTTTCTAGTAAAGGTTCACTCACAATGAGTTGTTGTTGTGTTTTTAGATAGTCTTGGGTCGCGCCCATTTGCATGGGGTCCATAACTTTCATATTCGTAATATTGACATCCCTAGGATAAATACATAATGTGCCCTCAGCACGATATACAGGCTGTGTGGTGAAAACACTCACTGCCGTTAGCATAACGCCAATAAAAATAACACCAGCCACTAACCACCAACGAGCCAAGATAATTTGAAGATATTCCTTGAGATGCGTTTGATTTTCTGAAGAAATAATATCTTTGTCCACTATTCCATGTCCTTTTGAGAAAAATTCGAAGGTTTAGCTTGATTTTGGGCATTTTCAATAGCATGGAAAATGCTTTGATATCCTGTGCAGCGGCAGAGATGGCCGCTCATAGCTTCCCAAATTGCTTGGGGATCTGGATGAGGATCGCGTGAGTATAATTCATACGCAGCCATTAAAAAACCTGGGATGCAATATCCGCATTGTACCGCATCTTCTTGAATAAAACTCTGCTGAATTGGATGCAGGTGTTTGCCATCTGACAGACCTTCCACGGTCATAATTTCGGCACCTGCAATTTCAAAGGCTAAGATAAGGCATGCGCGTACGGCTTGTCCATTCATGATTACCGTACAGGCTCCACATTCTCCAACACCACACGCCTCTTTTACACCTGTAAAATGGAGGTGCTCACGCAATAAATCCAATAATGTGGTATGTGATTGGACAACACATTCCACAGATTGCTTTACAATGGAATGATTTTGATGCCTTAGAAGAAAGAATTGAATTTTCCTCTCTTTGGTGGCATCTAATGTTTGCAATTGATCCATACGTTTAATCTCCATGTATTTTGATTTGCTCCGGAGAAATGCCGATAAATTTTGTCTTATCTTGATCTCCTGTGTATGGGCCTTGTTTGACTTCAAACATTTCGAGTTCTTCCAAAGCCTCAAATCCATGCCCGCCTTTGATCAAAAGAATGATATCTCCTGTTTCCAACACACGGCTTTGAAGATATTGCCTGGATTCATCATAAAAATCCACGCGCAATCTGCCTTTTCGGATCAACAAAACTTCTTGGGTATAGTGTACTTCTCTTGCCACAGGATTGTGTATGTGCGGATCAATGATTTTTCCTTTGGGATGTTGCATGAGCGCTAGTTGTTGAGACAATGAATTATCTGTAAAAAAATGAATTCCAGGCTTTGAAAATTTATGAGAAACAATGATGGATAATAATTCATTTTTAAGATCGTAAATATACTCGATCATTTACAAATCCTTTGTGTCACAGCCTAAGTATGTCAAAATGTCTTTCCCTTCCTGCGCTAAAGCTGCGATGCTGTATTTTTGGATGACCAGTTGCTGAAGATTTTCTGCCAATGTTTTTGCCATAGATGGATTTTCTAAAATCTTTGTGATCGCGGCTATAAAAGTTTCTGGTGTATCTGCAATCAAGATGTCTTTTCCATCTGTCACAGGAATTCCTTCTGCTCCCAGTGTGGTAGAAACCACAGGAATTTTACAAGCACCAGCCTCTAATATTTTGAATCGTGTACCAGATTCAAATTTCAATGGAACCAAGGCTACGGTGCTGTGAAAAAGATATGGTAACAATGATGGCAGCTTGCCTTTTATATGGATTCGAGGGTCATGAATGTCTTGCAGTGTGGTATCTGACCCGCTACCCATGATATAAAAATGTAAAGCAGGGAATTGGGCAGCGAGTGCTGGCCAAATTTCTTGAATTACCCAACGAGCCGCTTGATCCATAGCACTCCTAGGCCCGAATGTACCGGCTAAATATAGATAGGTTGCTGGCAGGTCTGGGGACCGGGCTGGGACAACCGTATAATTGGCGATATCTAAAACATTGGAAAAAATCTTGATCCGCTGAGCATCATCTGCTATGCTTTGATAGTAAGTTTGATCTACTTCGGAAACCGCAGCAGTTACATTGCAAAATGACACCCACGCTTCTTCCTCTTGCTCCTTTTCTTGTCCCATTTGATAGAGTTCTGCACAACGTTCAGGGTCTTTTTGATATGGTAATTCACGCAAAATAAATCGAGACCAAACACTGTCAGTATCGCAAATGAGCTTTAAGTCAGGGGCCATAGCATGCACTTGTTGCATCAATGCAAAAGAAATATTGCCATATCCAAACCAAACTACAGAAATATGATGTGTTTTGGCGTATTGTACCAAAAATTTAGCATCCCGTTTTGTCTGGAGGCATTGATATTTTAAGATAAACTTCTGCCATTGCCATTTTTTTAAAATTTGCGAGAAAATTCGTAAAATTTTATTCCAAACTCGAATGATCAAAGTCAATAGATTACTTTGAACAGATGGCATATATAAAAAACTATGGGAAAGACCGCGATAAAATAATTCGCCTTCGTTTCCTCCCAAGGCTTTTTTTCGAACACGAGAGAGCAAGTGAACTGAGCTAATCGTTTGCAAGGCTTTGATAGAGTTTTCAATCCTCAATTGAGGACCACCTGCAGGTGGATGTTCTAAAATAGGAGTTGTGAAAATTAAATGCATAATGCTCCACTTTCAATGCGTTTAAACGAAAAACTAGTGCTTTTATAATACCATAATTTTGCAAAAACTCAAGTACGATTTTGGCAAAAGTAGAAAAGAAAGGTGTTGTTGGTTCCCAGCATAAAATTTACAGTGATTATAATGCTTTTGGGGAAACTCAATGGCAACTCAAAAAACATTGCTTCCTTTCGCCAATTGCAGCAGACGCTGTCGGTTAGTTTCTAGCCTGCAAAGCAACACAGCAAGTAAAGTAATTTGTCTTTTGGTGGTTTCTGGGCAAGTAAAGTAATTTGTCTTTTGGTGGTTTCTGGAGCGATGCTGAATTGGCACAGGCAGTTGTTCATTGTCATAGTTGGCTCCCAACTCTTTTATGTGCAGAAGTTACAATCTTGCAATAACAACTTGTTCTTAACACTACGCATAACAAGTGGCTACGAATTCCTTCGGCATAAGCCCCAAAAAAAGCTGGGTTCTCGGCAAAAAATTTTATGATTTCTCCGATACCTTATGTAAGCTCTCCATTTCAAAAAAATGTTGGCTTTGCTTGTCAAATCAGTGAATGGTCTTTAGAACAAATCTATCCTATAGAGTGGGAACTTGTAAAACAAGCCGTTCCTAAACGACAATACCAATTTGCGTTAGGGCGTATTGCTGCCCGAACAGCATTGGCTCAACTGGCGATTCCGCCTCAACCTATTTTACAAGGTGAATGTCGAGAACCTCTTTGGCCTGATGGGATAGTAGGTTCTATTTCTCACACAGGCGATATTGCTTTAGCATCCGTGGCATTTCGCTCTGAGTATGATGGGATTGGTTTAGATATTGAAGAAATTGTGCCCAGCATCACTTGGAATTTGGCAAAGCGCATCAGCAATCATCAGGAATTCGCATGGTTAAATGAAGACCCACAACAAAAGATTTCACGATTTTTCACCTTGTTCTCTGCCAAAGAATCTGTGTTCAAAGCCTTTTTTCCACAATATAAAGTTTTTTTAGAATTTCAAGATGTTCTACTATGCTGGGATGCCTGTAGTTCTTGCTTTAAGGGTGAATTGTGCAAGCAGATAGATGCTTTATACCCAGTGGGATATCAATTTCAAGTGAGCTCCCAAATCATAGGTTCTTATGTTGTTACAGCAATGACAATCCCTGCAAGGACAGATATTGCCCAGATGCGTATGTCAGGCACGCTATAAGCTACCCGATCGAAGAATGGCAATGATGAGCCATAGTACCATCACGCCGGCTACGGTGTAGCCAATGATCCCCAAGAGGGAAGCCCCGCCATACTGAGGGCCAATATTAGATTTTAGCAACCACGTTGAGCTAAGAATGATTGCAGCCAGAACAATGCTAAAGGAAAGGCGATTCGTCACCCGATGGACATCTCGGACATATTTATCTATATTCTCGTGTGCCATACTGATGCGAATATTGCCACTTTTGACTAAACGCAAAATTTCTTTGATTTCCAAAGGCAGTTTTTGGAGCAGTGAAAATGTTGACCATAGATGGAACAGGCTAATGTTCATCAAACGTTTGGGAGAAAATTTTTCCCGTAGAATGGCTGAAAAATGCGGGGAAATGGCCCGTGCTAGATTGAAATCAGGATCCATCTCACGGGCTAAGGTCGTTGCCATGACCAGAGATTTTCCTAAAAGGATGAAATCTCTTGGAAAGATAATCTTATATTTGCGCCCAATCTGGATGATGTCTTGGAATGCTTTAGCAATATCTAAATGTTGAAATGGTGTGTTGAAATATTTATCTAGTAATTCCAAAATATCTGTCTTTAGCTCTCTGCGGTTGATCTGAGTATGAAATACTCCAATATCAGCATAGACTTCAATGATTGTGTCTAAATCATTCTTTAGCAATGCCAGAACTGTGGTGGCAAGCTGGCTCTTGAGCTCTTCTGATAAATGGCCAACCATCCCAAAATCTACCAAATAGATGGTACCATCTTTGCCTACCAGGATATTACCTGGGTGGGGATCAGCATGGAACATTCCCCAAACAAAATATTGCTTGGTAAAAGACGCAATTAGATTTTTAGCCAATAGCTTAAGATCAAGTCCTAATTTTCTAAGTTCTTCATGTTCTCCTATGTTAATCCCTCGAAAGCGTTCTAATGTGATCACGTTGCGTGTTGTATATTGCCAATAGACTCTTGGCGAAGTCACCACGGGCTCTTTGCCTAATAAAACATGAAATTTTTCCGTATATGCTGCCTCGGCACTGAAATCCATCTCTCGTTGAATGGTACGCGCAAATTCATCTACAATGAGAACAGGTTGGAAGAATTTCAGTTCTTCAATATATTTTTCAGCCAATTCGGCTAAAAAATGAAGGATTGCAACATCTGTTTCAATGATTTTTTCGATTCCAGGCCTTTTAATTTTAACAATCACTTCAGAGCCATTTGGTAGAGTCGCACAATGCACTTGGCCAATGGATCCAGATGCTAGGACTTCGTGTGCAAATGTAGCAAAAATTTGGTCTGGCAATGCATGAAATTCTTTGGATACAATTTCCAATGCCTCTTCTAAAGGGAATGGAGGCACATGGTCCTGCAAAAGCTTGAATTCTTTGACAAAGGATTCAGCTAAAATATCTGGCCTACCAGAGAGCACTTGGCCCAATTTTACAAAAGTAGGCCCCAATTCTTGCAATACCATACGCGCTCTGACCGAAGGAGAATCCTCCAAGAGATACGGAGGCAGTTTACTAAAAATGCCAACACTCCGAAGGTTGGGAATATGCATTGCTAGATTGAGACGTGCAACTAAATGACCAAATCCATGCTTGGTAAGCACTTGAAGAATTTCTTTGACCCGCATTAAATTGCGATAAGTGCGTGTGATATTCAGCAGTTTCATACTCGTTTTTTTTCAGTTGAATAAATAAACAGATGTTTTTGTAACTAGCCAAAAGCAAGAACTTAAAAAAGACTGATTATATCACTTTGGGGGCTGCTGAATTGGCATAGCAGGTCCCAAAATTCGTTCATATTGAGAAAACGAAAATATTTCTAATTGATTTAAGTCTTTTATCTTGATAAAGATGGGAATTCTCATACTATCAAATAGTATGAAAATTCCGCCTAGATAAGGTACTAGAAAATTTCTTTTGATGCAATAGCAAAGAATACAAAAAGTAGAAAATTTCTGATTACAACGTTTTTGGAGGAACTTCCAAATAAGCATATTGGCTCCCAAAAATCCGTTGTATTGAGGAAAATTATTCTGGCACCATCGGAAGAGTTTATTTTGTCTCTTGTGGATTTGCTTGCGATTCTATCGGCTGCTCCCCATTGCTTAGTC
>JAKLHB010000263.1 GCA_022710345.1 Planctomycetota bacterium | reverse complement strand
CTTGCTATGGGATTACGATAGGGCTTCCAATTGGGAGTTCATCAGAAGGTATCATACCCATATCTTGCCACGTCCCTAGCCAACTAGCAGCTAGGGTATCTTAACCTAGCAACCAGGGATGGTTTCATGGAAGATTTGTTTTGAAGCAACAATGCCAAATGTTGCAGATATGATATGCTGCATGCTTTTTTACCAAAAATAATCGCAATTGGCAAGAAAAAAATATAAAAATTAACCCAAGCTGAAGCTAATTTCTAATGAGCTGCAAGCAATGATGTTATGCTAGTAAACATAACAATTTGCAAGTCAATATATTATGTGTATTATCATAACGCTTTCCAATAGTGTGCACTATTTAGCTTTCTTGCCTTTGATTCTGTCCGAATCATCAATCCTAGCAGAGCCACAACGAAAATATTTTGCCAATCAAATTTTATTTGCAAATCGTTCTGCTTAAAGTTATAATCGCATGAAGCAAGGTTATTTCTAACTTGAAAGTCATTTCGCAAAGGAGTTCAACGATGGGCTATCCAAATTGGTATGCACCCAAGGTCAATGTATATCAAGAAGACCTACCAGATTTTTTTGTCGGACAAGAAGAATCTCTGCAAGGCTACTGGGATAGCTTGCTAAGTCACCATCCCCGTTGGAACCAGGTTTTGCTATCGCCGCGGAAAACAGGAAAGACAACATTATTCAAACGGTTATGCAATATCTTGTTCACAGAGCAAAAGTTGTTTGCTCCTTTGTATTTTTCATTTCCTCAGCCGACTTATGATATGGGAAATGAAGTGACGGATCAACATAGAAAATTAGCAAAAATCGTTGACATAGCTTTGGGAATGGCCTTTACATTTATTCGGCAATTTGCTGGATTTGCATTTCGCAATCCTGAAATGGCAATGATGGAACAAATGAAGCTAGAAAAATCTTTGAGAAAGATCAATAATGCATTGTCCAAAGATTTTTTGCTCTATTTGAATAGCTACGAAAAAAAAATCAAAGATACCCCCGACGATTATCAACGATTTTCTGTGGTATTTAGACTGCTCAATGGCTTGATGTCCATTTCCAAAAAGAAATGTTTCGTGGTGTTGGATGAAATTCAGGAAATGGATTTGGGATTGTGCAATGACAAAGGCGAACAATTACCATGCACCCAGGCACTGTTCGAGCTTTATCAAAATACAGATCACCTAAATTTATATGTCACTGGGTCCCAAGTATCCTTGGTGTATTACAATATACTAGGCCCTAAGCATAGAAATCGCTTAGAATCAGATGTAATGCTTCCTTTGGATCCTTTAGCAACACAAGAGTTAGCCCAAAAATTTTTAGTATATCATGGCCAAAGTGGGTATGCTGAGATTGGAAAAGACGTTTATAGCCTTACTGGCGGACATCCTTATTATATCCAGTGCATTTTTAGAAAAAGTAAACATATTTTAAAAAAATTTAATAATTTAAAAGGATTAAAAGAAGCATTTGAAGCAGAAGCAGCAATAGAAGAAGGAAGCATTTATGACTATTGGAACACACATCTGCAAGAAAATGCAAGACTATTAAACGGAGAAATGCAAAATACTGGACTTTGCATGCGTATTTTATACTATCTTTCGCAACATCGCCAGGAAGTGCCAATTAGCTTCAAAAGAATTGCCAAACACTTAAAAGTTAAGTTAGAAATAGTGGAAGGTAAAATCAAAATATTAAAAGCTTGCGATTTTATCAAAGCTTCCAGTGATGAAGTCACCAGCATGCCAGATCGAGTACTCCCATTCTTTTTGTTAGCCAAATATAAAGCAAGCCTTTTAGAAGGAAGCAAGAAAACAGTGAGACAAGCGTTGGATGAGTACGCGAGCAAGAATTTGGCCATGTATAGAGATAGTCCGTATGCACCCATGCCCAAAGACGAATTCATGGCAATGTGGCTTGGAAAGATGCAAACCCAGTGGGCTGAATTTCAAAAACAGCAAGCCAAAAAACTCCAAGCACATGATGCTGCCTTAAAAAGACAAGCTAAAAAAGCACGCCAGCATGAAGTCGCATTGCAGCAGCATGATGCTGCCTTAGAAGAGCAGGAAGCGGTTTTGCAGCAGTACCAAGGAAAAATTACAGAGCAGGAAAAGAAAGTTAAGAAAGTATCCCAAAAAGTCAACAGCCAGGAAATCCAATTGAGCAAAGTAACCCACAGAGTGCACCAAGTACAAGGCAAAATGAGCGTATTTTTTGGCAGGCTCATGGAAAAAGAAACCCTAGACCGAATTGCAGCCTTCAAACCAGGCCCATTTAGCCAATATCCAGTCCTTAACTTTTCCAATGTCAATGTCACAGACGAGCACGGCCATCTCTGCGAGATAGATGGCGTGAGCCAATCCAAGACCAAACCTAAAATGCCCTATGTCTTCGTAGAAGTCAAAACACGCCAAAAACTCATCATCACAAAAACTGTAGAACTCTTTGTGGAAGCCATTCAGATCATGGTCAAGCAGAAAAAAATCCGACAATACCATGCGTATTTTGTATACCACGGCAAACTCACCACACCTGCGGCTCAATTGCTAAAAACCCACAAAATCCAAGCCATCAGCCTGGCTGAGTTAGGCATTCGAGTTAAGATACAACCAGGAAAAAAGCGGTAAACGTTGCGTTTGCGAATAGGACTGTTCTCCAACGGCGCGTTTCTGTTTATGGCTGTTCTCCAACGGCGCGTTTCTGTTTATGGCTGTTCTCCAACGGCGCGTTTCTGCTGTTGTAACTCAATGCCATCAGCCTTGCTGAGTTAGGCATTCGGGTTAAGATACAACCAGGAAAAAAGCGGTAAACGTTGCGTTGACAAGAGTATAGAGTACCGATAGAACGACAGTCAACTTCAGGAGCTTTGAGCGTTTATGTATTGCAAGTACTGCCAAAAGCAAGTGATTATTTATGGAGTTTCTATGGGAGCGATTTCTGAACAAGAGCTGTCCCAACTAAAAGCAAGCCTGGAGAAAAAAGGAATATTGGTGCTGTTCAATCCACCTCCTTTGAAAACTTATTTTTGTCCTATTTGCAAAAAATCCTTGACCGATGAAAAAGGTTGCTGACAAAATTTCTAAGATTGAGCTTTGGCAAGCTGGGCAAACAATGCTAACAGATGTTCGAACGTGTTTTGATCTATTCTGCCAATTGGTCTTGGAATTGGACAATTTCTTGCCTCAGTCGTTCGATTTCTTATCTTGTTCTTAAGTTACAAAAAAAATGCCTACTTCGATCAACTGCGCACTTTTGCGCACTTGATCGAAGTAGGAAAAGGTTGCTCAAAAAAATATCCCACTAAAGACAAAAGCTTTAAGTGGGAAAAATTTACATTCAATATTCAATTTATGGTACTTGGAGATGCAGATGTGGACCACTCCATACACTTTGGTTAGGAGGTCTCACACGTTCATCCCGTACTATTATTCCATGATTTCTTGCATCTCGAATAAATTCATTGACTTGTTGATTAGTGTGGTCCAATGTTCGGACATCAATAGCACGACCTTGATAATGAGCACTTCCAGCAGAATGAGAACCGCCAGTCGTTGATGTAACTACAAAGCCTCTGGCTTCAGCAAAAGCAACTAAATCACGATAATCGGACATCTGAGAAAACAAAAAAACAGGGATAGCCATGAGAATGAAGAAAAGCTTAAGTATTTTCATAATTTATTCTCCTCCAATATTGAAAAGGTCACTCTTCTTACAAAGTAGCGGACCAAGATGAGAGTATTGTTCAAACTCGTTATACAGCCTCTATCTTATATAGCCAAATGCGTTACAAAACCGGCATCAAAATTTCTTGCCAGCAGAAAAAACTCATCATTTTTTTGATTAGGTCCAGAAAATTAGTATTTAGTGTGTGATATAACTGTCACTTGGCTATCATCTGTTTATCGCAAAAAAATATTTTTTTTATCTTATTCTAGTGCAATAGATTCCAATCATATAATTATCTAATCGAAGCTCTGCCATCTAACTATTGTATGAGGTAATATGCAGCATTTGTAGTGCGTTGCCTTCATGAACATTGTTGATTGTAAACCGAAAGACTTCGTATGAACGCATCTTGCTACTTTAATAGTCGTTCGATACCTTTATTTTTAAGATTTTTTTTGCCTGCTCAAAAAAAATATCCCACCTAAAGACAAAAGCTTTAGGTGGGACAAAATTTGGAAACATGGAGCAACAGTTGTCTTTTATCCTTAAGTCTATTTTCATCTTTGAAAAACATCATCCAACTTCTGCGCGCAACGAGTGCATTTATCACTTGCTCGGCATCTCCTCAAAAGCATTGCCAATGCTATAGAACGGTGCCCAAAAACCAGGCAAGAGTGGGATTGGTGGAGCTGCTTTGGGAGGTTTTGGGACAGGACTAACGGCGCTAGGTATCGGAACATTTTCTTTGACCTGGGATAAAGTATTTTTGGCTTGTGTCTGTTGCGCAACGAGTGCATTTATCATTTGCCTGGCATCTCCTCAAAAGCATTGCCAATACTATAGAACGGTGCCCAAAAACCAGGCAAGAGTGGGATTGGGGGAGCTGCTTTGGGAGGTTTTGGGACAGGGCTAACGGCACTAGGTATCGGAACATTCTCTTTGATCTGGGATAAAGTATTTTTTTCTTGTGTCTGTTGTAAGGCTTTTGGTTGCAAGAGAATGGTAGAACGCTGTCCGGCTTGGGCTATAGCTTGTTCTTGCCGGAGTAACTTCAATTGTGCATTGCGCAGGGCTTTGGCTGGGCACATCCCAGGCGTGCCAGAGAATAATTCGTCATAGAATTCGTTGAACAACTGGCAGGTTTCTTCACGTAGCACAATCCATTGGCTGGCGATCACGCATTGAGTGCCAGACTGGAGAAAGGCAGAGGGCAAGCCTGTGAATTGCTCGCGTTGTTCGCGTTGCATATCCACGATCCCTGTTTCACAAGCTCCCAGCGTGACTAAGAATACTGGATGATTTTGGAGAGAAGATTTGATTTGCTGCAAGGACAATGTTTGTTCATTGGCTAAATGCAGGCAGCTTTGTTCTGGGTTTTGCCAGTTGTACGATCCATGTCCATAGTAATGAAACACAAAGGCTTTGGGAATGCTCGTTAAGAGAGCATTGGGTGTAACTTGGGGGCCGTTCAAAAAGGTTAGGGTGAAGTTTTGCTCTTGGATTTTGGCTTTTAAGGCTTCTTGGTGGATAAAATAAGGGTCTAAGCGGCTCCCAGTTGGTGCTTCGGCAAACACCACATCTTTGTCAGGCATTGCTGGTTTTGAAGCATGGCAGATTTGATCATACAAACGCAAGGAAGGCGTGTAGGCAATGGTGTATCGCTCCAAAGGATAAATCGCTTGGGTCTGAGATTCAG
Source organism: Planctomycetota bacterium (assembly GCA_022710345.1). Taxonomy (GTDB): domain Bacteria; phylum Planctomycetota; class Uabimicrobiia; order Uabimicrobiales; family JABWCH01; genus JAKLHB01. The sequence goes on along the minus strand of JAKLHB010000263.1, from coordinate 1,694 downwards.
GGATAAACTGGGTAGCATGGAGTGGGAATATATATAGAAGGTCTGATGGGATTATCAGCACACGGTCCACACCATGCTGTTGCAACAAGGCATCCAGCTTAGGCCAGAATTCTTGGCCCAAAGCGGCCAGTATCTTTTGCTGTGCTTCACAAAAAGGCTGCCAAACTTGTTGCAAAAAAGTAGCGCGATCTGCTTGGGAATACGTTGTAAGATCGCTGTATAACCTAATGAGGACTTCCCTCCATTCGTTTGCCCATTGAATCAATTTATCTTCCGTGAACTCTGGGATCCAAATTGGCACGATATGATCTTCTTTTGGACACGATACCAACAACAATGCACCTTTGTCACTCACTTGGACGCTCACCACCGCAATCTTTTGTTCCCGTGTTTGCTGCCAAATTTTTTCTGGCTGCCAATCAGCAACAGATTCGATGGGGAATTGCGTTTTGACGAACTCCAATTTTTCATCCAATTTCTGCCTTAACTTTTTGAGCTGTCCCACGATAGCCAAATAATGCTGTTGTTCAGTGCCTGGTCCAGAATCTCCAATTGGCTTCTGCCGCAATTGGTCTTGCAATTGGACAATTTCTTGCCGCAGGCGTTCGATTTCTATCTTGATTTTCTCGTCTATGGGCAAATGCTGAATCTGCCGCAGCCATAAACCCTGGCTCAAAAACCTTGCCTTAATCTTTTCCTGCATTGTCCAGGCCGCTTGGTAATCTTTCAATTTAGCCAATGCCATACTATGCTGCGCTACTAAACCTTGCATCATGGCCAATGCCTTGACCTGCGATTCCTCACTCATGCAAATGGCCAGATATTCTTCTACGGCTCGCTCTGCCTCCTTGCCAATTTCACAAACTTTGGCCCAATCTTCCTGTTCAAAATAAAGGATTCCTAGATTTTGGTGCAATTTTATGTAGTATAAAGGAAATGCAGTGAAAGTAAAGATGACACCGGCTGATTGATAGCACTGCAATGCTTGTTCAATATTATCAGCTCTGATTCCCTTGATTCTGTTGTGATAAGCAACTCCTAGATTCATCTGGGTAAGGGCCCAATCTTGAGGGAATTGAGACTCGGTAAACACTCTCAAGGCTAATCTATAGGCATGTATCGCTTCTTCAATATTGTCCGCTTTGCTTCCCTTGATTCTCTCGCGATAAGCAGCCCCTAGATGCATCTGGGTAAGGGCCCAATCTTGAGGGAATTGAGACTCGGTAAACACTCTCAAGGCCAATGTATAAGCCTGTATCGCTTCTTCAATATTGTCCGCTTTGATTCCCTTGATTCTGCTCCAATAAGCAGCTCCTAGATTCATCTGGGTGCGGGCCCAATATTGAGGGAATTGAGACTCGGTCAAAACTCTCAAGGCCAATGTATAAGCCTGTATCGCTTCTTCAATATTGTCCGCTTTGATTCCCTTGATTTTGTTGCAATAAGCACTTCCTAGATTCATCTGGGTGCGGGCCCAATATTGAGGGAATTGAGACTCGGTAAAGACTCGCAAGGCCAATGTATAAGCCTCTATCGCTTTTTCAATATTGTCCGCTTTGATTCCCTTGATTCTATCTTGATAAGCATTTCCTAGATTCATCTGGGTGCGGGCCCAATATTCTGGGAATTGAGACTCGGTAAAGACTCGCAAGGCCAATGTATAAGCCTGTATCGCTTGTTCAATATTGTCCGCT
>JAKLHB010000262.1 GCA_022710345.1 Planctomycetota bacterium | reverse complement strand
CGCCAATTCCAGCAGACGCTGTCGAACGATTTCTGGCTTGCAAAGCTTTCTGGGGCGCTGCTGAATTGGCACTGGCTGATTTTGTATAGTTAGAATCCATCAGCTTGTTTTAAATCAAGATTATACCTAATATTATTGAAATTCTTTAAAAATTCCTTTCAGAAAGGATATTCCAATGCGCGTGTTATTCTTAATATTAGCTACAGTTTGTTTGCTGGGCTGTGCTACTACCAATAGCCCAAGTGGTGGGTTTATACCTGATTCTTACTTTGATACCAAGCTTACTATGGTTGGCGACAGCAGCGATCGTTTGACACAAGATTTGCTTGTCGAAGTTTTTCTGTATCCATTTGTAGATGTCGTGAATTTTGCATCCTTACGATTTATCTGGGATCATGGAGAATTTCCAATGAGTGGTTTTACTCATAGCTTTTTGGATGTATTTGCGCTTATTCCTGGATATTCACACACAGATATACGATTTAAACATATTTTTGGCTTAGGAGATACAAGCACCGAAGTGTATCATGAGGAAAAGATCTATATTCAAAAATAGATGCTGGAAAACTCCCACGTTTGAAGCGTGGGAATAGAGATAAGGTCAATTTATGTCTAATGTTATGCAATGGTTCAATCATAGTTTGATTTTGCTTTTTCTTTGTATGCCTCTCATGGCTACAAATGGCATGTTTCCGATTTCGATGGGTGTTGAAGCTGGCGGTCGAGGCGGTGTAGATTTAGGAATTGCAAGCGATCCCAGTTGCATCAATACAAATCCTGCTGGGTTAGGTTTTTTGCATGGAAAAATGATGGAGTTAACACTCGGGGCATATTTCCCAAGCATTGAATTTAGCAATTCTGTCAATGACACTCGTTCGAATTTTGAGCCAGTTCCCTTTGGTTCTTTTGCTATTGTCTGGGATAAACCAGATGATGTTGTAGATGCTTTTCTTGATCCTTGGAGATTTACTTTTGGGGCTGATGTACAGACTACAGAATATGTGTATTATTCAGGTTCACGCCCATACGCCGCCAATCTTGCACCCGCACAAGGCACAGGGGCATTTGAATGGGAGTTTACCTCAAGCTCATACGATTTAGAAATCAAAGGTACTCAGGGTTGTAAAATTCGAGATATTCAAATTTTTCTGCATTCCAATGCAGAGCAGAGCTTTTGTATCACAAGTTCGAGTATCCCATCGTTATCCTCTGCTACTAAAATTACGAGTATCACAGCCAAATTTACATGGCGTAATCCACAAGCAACGTCCAATGCGCAAATCAAGCTTATCGTGGATGGTCTTGTAGAAACCATGAACTGTAGCCAGGGTTCGGACCAGGAGCAGCCAGGCTATATGGTTTTGATATGGGCTAAAGATACGCCACCAGCAGCGATTCAGCTTGCTGCATCCCAAGGTATGGTTTTAGAAAATCCAGAAGTGCTTCTAGGCTATGAACTCAACGATAGCTATTATTGGGCCAAGGTTGAAATGCTGCAAAGTTCAATGCGCATCATGACTCAAGATAGCCAGACATACGAAATTGCAGATTCTAGCCCACAACGGATACCATTGGCACAGTTGTTACAAAATATTTCGCCTAATTCTAAAATTCAACTTGCCTATTCTTATGCCCTTGCAAATCAAAATGCAGCACGAATTGAAATATCGCTGATTCAAGCAGATTCAAAGATTATAGCTACTAAGACCCATATTCGAAGTTATCAAGAACCATCTCCTCAAATGCCTGTCTGTCGTAGAGAAGCAGATCATGAAACTCCTCAGCCTGATCGTAGCTCAGGTTGGAAATTTGGCTTAGGCATCTTTCCCCAAGCTGGTGCTCGTTATACCATGAAAGTCAAAAGCGATGATTTTTTTATGGATGGAGTCGAGAACCGTACAGATATGATGTTTGTTTCCATTGCCCCAGGTATTGCATATCGCTTTGGAGATCGCTTAAGCATTGGAGTTGCCCTCAATCTAAATTGGGAAACTCTTGAACTAGATGGTTTAGTGGCTCAAAGTTCCTTGATCTTAAAAGGAAAACCCATTCAAGGCACGAACACAACATTTGGACAATACTTGATTGGTGTCCGAGATGTTTATAATATCAAAGGAGAAATAGATTCTGATGCCTTGATGGGATTTGGAGTTGGCGGCCGATTGGGCATTCTTTGGAAAGTCAATGATCGTTTGCAGATTGGGGCCATGTATAGTCCTAGGACCTGGATGACAGAAGCCAAAGGCCAAACTAAATTGGATTTTAATCGGCATTTCAGCCAAATTGATGTAGCCAACATTGCCCAAATTTTACTGCCTAGACAAGGGCAAGATGGTTTTTCAGGCAAATATGATATTAAAATTGATTTTGATTTACCTCAGCAGGCTGGTATTGGCTTTAGTTATCTTATAGCCGACAATTTGTTATTTGCCTGTGATTTTCGCTGGATTGATTATTCAGATACTCAATTTGCATTGAGAGCCAAAGTAAGCAATGGAACAAACCTGGATCTCAATGCTTTGGTCGGTGCATCAGATGCCAAAGTGACATTTAAAGTTGGCTGGAAAGATCAATATGTGCTTGCTGTTGGCATGGTTTGGCAGCCAGCGCCTGAGTGGATTTGCAGAGTAGGTTATAACTATAGCAATAATCCTATGCCAGAAGAATACCTCAATCCGCAACTCGCAGCAATCAGCGAACATCATGTTACTCTTGGGGCAAGCTATGTGGTTTCACGTACTATTTCTCTCCATGGTGCGCTGGAATGCTCATTGCCAAGTGATTTACAATCTGGGTCGGAAAACCTTGTTCATGAAAAATATGTTCATAGCGAACTAGAGACATTCACCATTGGCGCATTGTTGGGAATGACGATGCGCTTTTAGGAATATTGTATCAAAGTTAAGCTTTGAAAAGACTGTTTTTTCCAAGTCAACAAAGGAGTTTTTTATGCTGATTAAATATCTTGCAATTTGCCTTATCTTGAGCTGCTGTTTGTTAGGATGCAAGAGTACGGACAGTTATGATTCGTATGAGCCAACACAGACTTATGAGCCAGCAGCAAGGGCGACACCAGCAGTAGAATCTCAAAAACCAGTTGTAGAGTCAGCACAACCTTATAATCCACCAGTAGTCGAAGCTCCAACACCAGTAGTCGAAGCTCCAACACCAGTAGTTGAAGCTCCAACACCAGTAGTTGAAGCTCCAACACCAACTGCACCAGCAGAGCTTGCTGCTCCAACACCTAAAATCCAGCCAATCACTCCAACCTCAGGAGGGCTAGGCGCGCTTCATGAGGGGGATGAAAGTGGAGAAAGTACAGCAACAGACGAACCTATAGCAACCGGCGATAGATCAGAAATCATGGCTCAAATTCTAGACGAAGAATTTAGAAAATTAGATGTGCAATTTTCCCAAAGTGATCTTCAAGAAATGGTACAAAAATCGTATGCTGAATGGCAACCCCTAGAGGATAATGCGCTCCGAGAAGAAATTCGCACTAAAGTACGCAAAACATACGTTTCATATCTTGTCAAGGAACAATTGCAAAAATTTGATGTACAAATTTCAACTGGAGAAACACGCGAACTCGGAGATAAAATATACGAACGTTGCCTTTCGGATCGCGATTTCAAAGGTATTCTCGAAAATCCAGACCTTACGGTAGAGCAGCTCAAACCGATCAATCTATTCATTCGTTCTTTATGCATTATGGTATTTATTGAAGAAAATTATCCAGAGCAAAGAGCTAAAGCCGAACAAATTGCTTTGGTTCTCGTTGCGTATGAAGTCAAAGAACTCAAACGTGAAATGACAAAAGAAGAATTAGGCAAAGCTATTGAAGCATTGGCTCGAGAATAATGTTTAAGTTATAGGGCGGCCCAACAGTCGCCCTATAACTTAGCTAGATGCCATTTTGGAAATCCTAAAAAGAGCGAAAGATAGCAATGTTTTCTTGAGTTGCAGTTGCAGAGTTGATTGTGCCGATTTAGCAGCGCCTCAGAAAATATCCAAAGGCAATTTGCTTTTTTTGCTGTTGCTTTGCCGGCTAGAAAGTAAGGCAACAACGTCTGCTCCAATTGGCGGACAATAGCAATTTTTTCTTGAGTTACAATTTTCGAATTTAGTATGCAAAGGCATCATCTCAGATAATAGGCTGGAATTCCTATGGAGAATTTTTATGAATAGTGAAGGGCAAAAAATAATTCTCCTTGTAGAGAAAGAAGCATCTCAAACTAGCGCTACAGTGGAGTCAATGGCTCTCGAACAATATGGGTATAGCATCATTACGACACACAGCAGGGAACAAGCAATTGAAACCATAGCAAAAAGAACAGATATTGCCCTCATTCTGATGGATATTTCCCTAGGGCAAGGCATGAGCGGGATAGAATTGGCTAGAACAATCTTGAATATGCGTGATCTACCATTGATTTTTTTATTGTCAGATGGTGCGTGCATGGATTTGGCAAAAACTGAAGGGATTATTTGCTATGGATATTTTGTAAAAAATTCTGGAGAAGCTCTGCTCCTGGCATCCATTAAAATGGCATTGCATTTATTTGAAATGCGGATCAAAGACAAGGAAAAAGAAAATGCCTTGCGAGCTGAGAAAGAATTTAGCCAAACTTTAGTGCATTTGTCTCCCGCATTCTTTGTAGCCATTGACCGTTACGGCAAAACAATTTTGATGAATGAATCCATGCTTGATGCACTGGGATATCAAGCGAATGAAGTAGTAGGAAAAGAATACATAACCACTTTTGTCCCAGAAGAAGATCGAACTTTGCTAGCCCAAGTGTTTGCTCAAATCTTAGAAAACAAGACAACCCAAAATATCAATCATGTTTTGGCAAAAGATGGACGTATACTGATCTGTGAGTGGAGCGGGATTCCGGTATTTCGGGGTGAAGAATATGATTTTTTTATTGGTGTTGGAATTAATATTACTGAATGTAAACAAGCAGAAGAAGCGTTGCGTTTGAGTGAAGTGCAACTCAAAGCCACTTTAGAAAATACTCCGCATGTTGCTGTTCAATGGTATGATGAAGAAGGCCGAATCTTATATTGGAATCCAGCATCTGAAGCAATTTATGGATGGAAAGCCGCTGAAGCAATTGGCAAAAAACTTGATGAATTGATGCTAACGCCAGAAGAAGCCATGCATTTTAATAATATTCTTGAGAATATTCGTGATCGTGGAAAACCTTTTGGCCCGTATGAGATCCAAATTAAACGGCGAGATGGCCATGTTACTTGGGTGATGTCCAGCACTTTTAATATCCCGATGGGCAACGGTAAAACTGGTTTTGTCTGCATGGATGTTGACATCAGTCAGCAAAAGCAGGCAGAAGAAGCATTACGCGAAAGCGAGTTGCGCTTTCGTACTATTTATGAGCATAGCCCTTTGGGAATTGTTACAACGACTATGGATGGAGAGATTATTTCAGCAAACCCATCATTTTGTACAATGCTTGGGTATCCTGATCTGGAAATGATAGGAAAAAATGTATCAGAGATTTCTATTGCAGATGAATTTGAGACAGAAAGTGACCAAATTCAAAAATTTCAGGACCAAGAACTCGATAGTTTAAGTTTTGAGAAACGCTATAGAACCAAAGCAGGTGCAATTGTCTGGACGAATGTATTTATGTCTCTGATTGATTATCCCAATATTCCCCAAAGACTTATTATTACAATTGTCGAGAATATCTCTGCACGTAAATTAATTGAAGAAGATAAAAGGAAGATGGAAATCCAGCTTGCACAGGCACAAAAAATGGAAACCATTGGCCAATTAGCCGGTGGAGTAGCCCATGATTTCAACAATATCCTAGGAGTCATCCTTGGCCATACTGATCTTGCAATGTCCCAGGTCAATTCTAGCCATCCAATCTATACTGATTTGGAAGAAATCCGTAAAGCCACAGATCGTTCGGCCAACCTCACTCGCCAATTACTTGCTTTTGCCCGTAAACAGCCGATTATGCCAAAAGTACTTGATTTAAATATGGTTGTTGAAAGTGTGCTCAAAATGTTGAGAAGACTGATTGGTGAAGGAATCGAGCTAATTTGGCGACCGGGAGCAAACTTATGGCCAATCAAAGTTGATCCATCTCAGATTGATCAAATATTAGTCAACCTGTGTGTTAATGCCCGCGATGCCATCCTTGGAGGTAATGGAATAGGCAAAATAACTATTGAAACAACCACTGTTGTTTTTTATGAAGCCTATTGCATAGGCCATGCAGGAGTTATTTCTGGTGACTTTGTAATGTTGGCTGTTAGTGATGATGGATGTGGCATGGGAAAAGATACGCTAGGCAAGCTGTTTGAACCATTTTTCACTACCAAGGGGCCAGGCAAAGGCACAGGGCTTGGCCTAGCTACCATTGATGGCATTGTCAAGCAGAATAATGGTTTTATCAATGTATGCAGCAAACCCGGCCAAGGCACTACATTCAAAATTTATATTCCTAAACATACAGGCCAAACTTTAAAGGATACACTACGCATAGGAATGAACCCTCTCATGCGTGGTGAAGAGACAATCTTACTGGTTGAAGATGAAACAACCATTTTGAAAATCTGCAAGGCAATGCTCGAAAAACTAGGATATCGAGTACTAGCAACAGATATGCCTTCAGATGCTATCCGACTAGCTACTGAGCATCCGGGCAATATTCATCTCCTGATCACGGATATTGTGATGCCTGAAATGAATGGTGTTGCTTTGGCTAAACTGCTTCAAGGCAAGCGTCCAAGTATGAAATGCATGTTTATGTCTGGTTACACAGCAAATATTATTGCAAGCCGTGGCTTACTAGAAGAGGGGCTACAGTTTCTTCAAAAACCGTTTTCATTGAATGTCCTAGCAGCCAAAGTCCGCGAAGCACTCGATATTCCTAGTGTCAAATAGTGGTGCAAAAAATCCATGATTACCTAGAACGCAGCACCAAACCATGATTCTCCAAACGAAAAAAGGCTATGCCCGCAACATAGCCTTTTTCTAGATCTGCGGCTTTTTTTTAATTCTGTGGTTGATTGCATACATCTGCTGAATCGTAAACTTTTATCGTTATTCCTG
>JAKLHB010000261.1 GCA_022710345.1 Planctomycetota bacterium | reverse complement strand
GTTGAACCAAAATTCTGCCAAGGCCCCCCATAAGCCAAAGTATATATTAAAATTTCGATGTAAGTTGGACGTAAACCACGTGTATTGATATTCAATAGGCAAGCCTAATTCCCAGGTAAAATAGGTGATGGGCACATCACTAAAATTAAGGCTTGTGAGGGTCATATCTCCACTATATCCCATCTCACCCTTTTTGAGCGTGGTTTCATATTTAATCACCAGCACAAATGGTGTGCTTTTTTGAACATTAGTGGATATGCTGACTTTGAAGCATCTAGGCTTATCCGTGCGAGACCAATTCAATGGCTCCAGGCAGTTGTCTAAATCAACCGCTTTCATACGATTATAGACAGATGGCATTGTTTTGACCCGCGAAACAGATGTGACCTGGCTGCCTTCGGGAACTTCAAATTCCAGCATTTGCTTGCGATTATTGATAAGAAGTACCACTGCTTCACTTTTGCACGTAAAATCTTTGTTCAATGTTGTGCTGATGTGCAGGCGTTGGATCACGGTGTTGAGCACAGGCTCAAACATGAGTTTTTTCATTTCCATGGTCAGTTGATAACCATGGCTGCTATATTTGAAGATTGCGAGAACACCGTCTTTATTGCCACGGCTAAACATGGGATCATTGATATCTGTGTTTTCGAGTCCCTTTACCCCTATAAACTCCAGGGATAAGTTTGTATTTTTTTTGAATACGATAAATCCATTTTCTCGTTTGGTGTTTTGGGTGATTAAATCAAAGATTTCATGCGTTTGACTGGTCAATGTGGGATCTAGCTTTTTTTCATACACCACAACAAGCTCGTATGTACCTAAGAAATCTCGTTGGATTTGGACAGTGTAAAGCACGGTTTTCGCAGTTTCATCTGGAGTCAATGAAATTTCTTTAATCGAGCTACCACTTGGGTTTGGATCTGTGATTCGGCTTTGTGGTACATGTTGGGCAATATCTTTGGGCAAAACAAAGGAAAATTCTTTTACCCCTGTGTATTTGACATCGTAGAAAATATGGAGCCGATGGGTAAGAACATTTTCAGCAATATCTACATAATTATAAACTTCAGCCGTGATCAATGGATCGCGTTTTTCAATCTTGAATTCTGCTGCAATGGGGTGATCAAAATATCGTAAGCCAATGTTGACTTGTTGATAAGGTGGACGATCTCCTTGTTGGAAAAGTTCTCGAATGTCCAATGGGAAAACATTTTTCTGACTTTTCTCAACTGTGGTGATATTGAAACTAGGCTTGACGCTTAATCCAATGTTCCCTGTTTCTCGCTTGGCTCCTTGGACTTTGAACACAGGCAAGCTAATCATCCGCTCTTTTTCTTCCTGTGCAAACTTCTTTTGCAAATGCAGGCGAATCACTAAGCTGGAGCTTTTGATGCCTTTTTTAAACACAATGGCCAAAATTTGTTTGTCTGGTTCTGAAATTTCGCGATATTCCTTAATTTGATCCAAGGCTTTTTCTCTGCTGGCTAGATCATAAGCCTTTGCGTCAAGTAGGACAAATCCAGTGGGGATTTCGATTTTTGCACCAAAGATTCTCGATTTTTTAATATCAATGGTGAAATAAGAATAGAGTTTATACAAAGTTTCATCCAAGGAAGCATAGACATTGGTGATCACTTCGTATTCAGGCTCTTTTTTCTCCAATTCCAATTGAAGGACAAAAGGTTGCTTGAGATATTTAAATGCAAATTGAATATCTTGGCGGCTTACATAATCTGGCAAATCTTGAAAATCCACCTGGCTGATGTCTTTTCGTTCAATGATTTTTAGATTATGGACATCGCTGACTGCAATGGTATAGAAGCCTTTTTCACGCTCAACATCCAAAATGCCTAGCACAGGAAGGGCTAGTTTTTCTTCGGCACTTCGGAGCATTTTTTCTAATTTCAAGTCCAAATCAAAATCACTTCTGCCCTCTCCTTGATTGGCAATTTTTTCGTGGAGATTGACCGTGAGCAAAGTATTCGTATCATCCAATGTCCAATCTCGGATCGTTCCGCCTTGGGCTGCATTGACCGATAAAATACGGAATCCATCAGGAAGTTTGAGCTGTAAAGCAGCTACATTTCCTTGAATTAAATCATATCGAACTTTGCACTGGAGGTGGAGAAAATTTTCTCCAATTTCAAGACGGCTGATATTTTCTGCATGGACTAGATTTTTAATTTCTACTTTGCGTTCTGCTTCAGATTGCCACACAATCTTGATCTGATCTGTATTGCCTAGCAATGCTTGAACACTGGTCATGCCTTTAGAGTGCTTAATATCTGTGGTAATGCTAGGTTCTACTTGAACTTTCATGCGGCTTTCTTGTTCTTCAGAAAGGCCAGGAATTTCTAAATGCAATTGAGCAATCGGAGCTCGTGGAACAAAAAATTGAGCGATCGCGTTCATTTGGGCATCTTTTTGGACAGATACCATAAAATTCAGCTTCAATTGGCCTTTCCCTGGCTGAGCACTTTGGAACATGAGCACGTATCCGCCATTCTCCCAACGCAGCAATGCTGGCTCATCATTCCATTTTGCTTGCTTAATCGCAATGTTGCCAAACTTTAGCTCAACACTATGCCAACCCTCTTTAAGAATATTGAGTGTGCCTATGGCTTCGACTTCTAAAAAATTCTCTACAACCTTGCCTTGATAGCTCATTTCAGAGATCACGGCTGAGGCTGGGAGTTCTGGTGGACGTTGTTTTAATTTTTCCAATTCATCTAGGAGCTGGCGATATTCTTGATAAGATAGATAAATCCCGGTTTCTTTTGATGGTGCTAGATTTTCTAACTGCCGATATGGAATGTATATGATACGTTCCTTGATCTCTCCAGCAGGAGGCGGATTTTGTGCAAAGAGAGGCGCAAGACAAAATAGCAATAGCATCAGGCTGCAGCATATACGTGGTATCATCATAATATTTCCTTTCTCAAGCAAATCTTTATTTTTGGGCCACTAATAAGCCATTCCATGAGTCTGCACTGAGTCCTTTGTAAGACATCCACTCTAAATCTTGAAGCACATGAAAGCCAATTTGCTCTAGCATGAATTTCAGCTCAGGCAAAAAAAGATACCGCATGGGATGAACTTCATGGATCATTTTCAATTGATGATTTTCTGATACTTTTGGAGTTTGAATCTCCTCAACCCAAATTTCATAATGAACTTCCACCACATTTTCATTAGGCAACATTTTAGGTTCTGCCAGCCGCACCACACGGATTTTATCATTTTCAAGCCGTTTGATCCGGATGGTTGGCGGATCCACAAGCACAGCAGGCCCATACCAAAAATCAAACAAAAACAATCCGTCTTGTTTTAAATGCGTATAAGCATTTTTTAAACAAGAAGATAAAGCAGAGTTACTAGTTTGATAGCTCATGACATGAAATAAGGAAATCACAGCATCGAACTCTTTCCCAATCTGAATTTCTTGAGCATTTCCGCAAAGAAAATGGACATTGGGAATATCTGTGGCCCTGCTTGTTGCGATAGCAACCATTTGCTCGGAGAGATCTACCCCAGTCACGTCATACCCTTTTTGGGCAAAAATAAAATCGTGGTTGCCTGTACCACATCCCAAATCTAAAATCGAGTGCACAGGTTTTGCAGAGTGTTGATGCAGTAATTGTTCTATATAAACTACTTCAGCAGCATAGTCTTTATCACGATACAATAGATTATAATATTGGGCATAATCATCAAATACGCTCATGTTTTTTTGCTCCTTTAAACGTACTCAATACAGTATCATAAATTTTTAAAGAATGCAATGAGTTTTTTAGTTGCATTTTAGATAAAAATATTCCAAAATGAAGCATGATTGTTGCTGATTCTAACGGATTTTTAGGAGCCACGATGTCATCACAATCGTGCCGTTGTGAAGTTTCCCAAAAACGTTATGATCAGTGTGGGTTCCTTAACCTTATTTTTATCGGAAAAAACTATGAAATTTTTTATTTCTATTCTATTTTTAAGTTTAGTTAGTCTGCCTATCATGGCAGAAGTTCCCGGTCCTTTTGTAAAAGAATATGCAGATGATCCTATTTGCCTCATCAAAACTTCGATGGGCGATATTTATGTAGAGCTTTTCATCCAAGAAGCTCCAGAAACAGTGGCGAATTTTCTAAACCTAGCCGAAGGTAAAAAAGAATATACGAATACCAAAGGTGAAAAAGTCACTGGCAATTTCTATGACAATCTGATTTTCCACAGAGTGATCAAAAACTTTATGATTCAAGGCGGTTGCCCATTGGGCAATGGTACTAGCGGCCCTGGATATAAATTTGCAGATGAAATCAATGCCAATGCCCTTGGCCTGGACAAAATCAAAGCTTTTGACCCTGAAAAAGGCCCGCACCCATTTTTGCTCATCCAAACCGAAAGAGATTTTTATGTGGTGATGCTGATCCCCTTATTCCAAAAAATGGGAATCAAAAGTCAGCAAGACTTAGAAGCAAGACAAGTTGAAGTGCAAAAAGCACTTATGGATCTAACAATCAAAGATTGCTATGCCAACTTAGGATATAAATACAGCGAAACCTTGAAATCACACCCTCCTAAACGAGGATGCCTTGCAATGGCAAACTCTGGTCCAAATACCAATGGCAGCCAATTTTTCATCACTGTGGAAGACGCAGATTGGCTCCAAGGCAAGCACACCGTATTTGGCAAAGTCCTCCAAGGCATGGATATTGTGGATCAAATTGCAACAGTCAAAGCAGATCGAACCAGCCGGCCTGTGCAAGATGTCAAAATCATTTCCATCCGCAAATATGTTGAGGTAAATCCAGAACAGCCTAAGTAATTTTAAGGAAATATTTTATGAAAATAACGTTATTTTTTATCCTCATCGCAATGAGTGTGGTTGGTTTTGGCCAAGATGCCAAAATAGTCAGCGCACCTACTCCAACGGATACAACCAAAGAATTGATTGTAGAAGCCAATTACATCATGTCAGATGGAGAAACTCCGTTGTTTGCTGAAATGCAAGTGCTAGAAAAAGCAAAACGATATGCACTACAAGAAGCTGGCACGTATGTTTCCTCACGCACCATTGTCCAGAATTTCCAATTGGTTTCCGATGAAGTCATGGCACTCACAGGCGGCTTGATGGAAGTCAAAGTGCTTGAGGAAAAGCGTGAATATACGCCAATCTACGAACTGAGTTTCTACATCCGAATTTATGCCAAAGTCAAAGTCAGCGATGTCAAAGAAATTCAAGACATGATTGCGAATAAAAAGCTTGTTGAAGAATACAAGATGCTTAAAACTGATTACGACTCCATGCTCCAAGAAATCGCCATGCTGAGAATGCAATTGGCCCAAGCCCTAAAAATTAAGGGAAAGCCTCAGGCAAAACTCAATGCAATCAAAGCCCAAGCACAGATCCGCAGGACAGAACAAGCATTCCAAGCCCGCCAAATGTATGAAGATGTTAGCAAAGGTATGCGTAAAATCATGAAGAAGCCGAAAGACTTACGACTTGAGGCTGATGATGTGAAGATGAAAGAATATGCGACAGTTTTGCAAGATTGCATGGAACTAGACACTGGATTTGCTCTGCCTGCTTTGCAATTAGCCGATTATGAGGAAAAAGAGACCGGCAACAAAGAAAAAGCCAAAAAACTCAAAGAAAGGGCTGAAAAAGCTGATCCAGAACGAGTTCGTAAATTTAAATCTGCTGAAAAGTCACCCAAATAACAAAACAAAATCGTTTGCAATCTTATGTTTTTGCCGTATAATTTACCAGATCAGAAACTACTTCAAGATCATATCACCCCTTATGGCTTTTGCATCTGGATACCGGATCAAATGTACATTGTACTAGGCAATAGCAATTCTTTGCAACAATCTGTGCACCTAGCACCTATACAAAATGATAACGTTATTCTGATGCAACGGCCTACAGGTGGTCAAACTGTGTTCTTGTCACCACAGATGGTTGTGGTCTCTGCCATTCATAACACCACACAGCAAGCATCTTCCAAAACCTATTTTGCTATATACACCCATGCTATTGTCAAAGCATTGGAATCATTTGGCATACGCAATACACAAGTCCAGGGAATTTCTGACATCACTTTCAATGGCCGTAAAATCGCTGGATCAGCTATGTATCGGAATCAAAAGCGTGTATTTTTTCACGCAGTTTTAAATGTATCAGAAAACTCTGAAATTTTAGAAAGATATCTTCTTCAACCCTCCACAGTACCCGCATATCGCCAAGGCCGTAACCATCGTGAATTTGTAACTTCTCTCATGGAGCAAGGCTTTGCAATATCGCTTGACCAAATGATTGCTGCCTTAGAAATTCAGTTCCAACAAATTCCTGATCAACTTCATTCGAAAAATAGTTAGGCCAAGATGGAGATGCCTATGCGGCTTTTTTATTTTTGCAAGCAAATCTTAAAAGCAGTGTTGGATTTGATCTCTCCTAAATTTTGCTACCATTGCAAAAAGTCCTTAGCACAAGTGGGCAACCGTTATTTATGTGGAAGTTGCTGGAAAAACATGCCCTTGATTCGCGAGACTGTTTGCTTTGGCTGCGGGCTTCCGCTAGCAATGGAAATGCAACAATGCTTGGATTGCAAAGCAAAAGATTTTTCCTTTACTCAAGCACGATGTGCAGGCAGGTATGAAGGTATTTTACGTGAGCTAATCTTAAAATTTAAGTTTTCTGGATTTAGCGAACTGCATTTTTTATTTGCTGCCTTAATTCATTGGCAAATCAAACGCCATCCATTTCCAGAACCTATTCATTTGATTGTCCCTGTTCCTATGTGGCCTCAAGATCAATATGTTCGAGGCTATAATCAGGCAGAATTGATTTCACATACATTGGCGAGCCAATTGCATGTCTTACATTATCCAAAGGCATTGAGCAAAATTAAAATAAGCGCACGCCAGGCAGAATTGGGACAACATGAGCGGAGGAAAAACGTTGAAAACGCTTTTGCAATTACCAATTCTGAATATAAACAAGCGTTATTTCAAAAAAATGTGTTGCTGATAGATGATATCTTTACCACCGGCAGCACACTCCACGAATGCGCACGTGCCTTAAAAAAAGGCTCTGTGCAACACGTCTATGTCGCTACGATTGCACGCACTATTTTAGGATAAGGATTTGAAAGAAAGAGAGCAAAACAGTGTTCACAGAATACAATCCTTTGCAAGGCAAAATGT
>JAKLHB010000260.1 GCA_022710345.1 Planctomycetota bacterium | reverse complement strand
TTTTTTGATTGATACAGATTAAGGATCTTTTTTTAGTATATTCTAGCATAACAAGTTAGAATTTCCGAAAATCCACTACTGTGCCAAGCTTGCTGCCGCAATCAAATTTACTTTGCTTGCCGTAGTTTCTTTAGTTTCTCCAGTGATCGTCCTGCCAGCTTCTATCTTCTGTCCGAGCACTGTGCCAAGCTTGCTGCCGCAATCAAATTTACTTTGCTTGCCGTAGTTTCTTTAGTTTCCCAGTGATCGTCCTGCCAGCTTCTATCTTCTGTTCGAGCACTTGGAAACGGTGCAGACCTGCGCAAAATTTATAAAATCAAAAGGGCGACCCCAACGGTCGCCCTTTTGATTCAGTATATCTATCGAATGACTTTGCGGCTAAAAGTGATGACAACAACCACATTCATGATCAAGAATCCTAGGAAAGATTCGAGCATCATCACATATTGGATCCAGCTATCTTGCTTAGCAACCCAATTGCCCAGGGAAAGGTTGGTCATGGTGCAAAAGGAGACCTGCAAGGATTCCATGATGGAAAGAGGCTGTGGGCTGGTGAAATGGGAGCCAAAGAAAAAGAAAAATCCTGAGAAAAAGAGCAAGACAGCAGCAAGAGTAGGGAATATATTCACTGGGTTAGTGCCATATCCGCAGGTAATGTCCAGGACCAGCCATTCTAAAAAGGCTTTGGCGCGTGGGGACTCTTTTCGAGCCATGCGTTTTTCCCAGAGATAGGCCCAATCTTCATGGTCATATTCATTGATTTCACGGAAATTATTTTTCAAAAGGCCATATTCTTCCCGAGCGATTTTGTAATGAGATTCTAAATGAGATTCTAAATGGTCTTTGACTTGTTCTACAGTTAAGAATAATCGGCCAAAATATGCGTCACGGAGGCGGAATGCTGCACCATTGGCTAATTCTGCATTTTTGAAATTGATGTTTCGTTCGGCACATAATGATTGTAAATCAATGATATTACCAAACTTAGCATCCATAAATAAAAGATCGCCTTTGACATTCGCGCCATAGAACGAGCAGTCGGACTTAAAATGAACCCGTTGGAAGCTCGCCCATTTACCAAATAAAGTGCCTTTGAATTTGACAGCTTCGGTAAAGGTAGTATGAGCAAAATCAGCAATATCACTAAAGTCAGCATTGCTAAAGGTACTCTCATCTTGGAAGGTACAATCATTCATGTAGAAGCGGTTGTCGCAGTGCAGGTCATTAAAACTGGCTGTGCCCTGGAATTCCACTTCATTGAATTTCGCACCTCTGGCAAACTGGCAATGCGAGAAAATAGCTTTTTTGGCAAATTGAGCACGATTAAAAGTCACAAAACGTTTAAAGATAGCTGTGTGGAATCTCGTGTCCGCTCCAAACTGTGTTTTGGTGAAATCCGCTCCATCTAGGAAAACGCTTTTTTTGAATTGTGCTTCTTTGGCAAAAACGCTGGATTTGAACACAGCTTTGCCAATAAAACAGGTTCCTTCAAAATCAACGTCTTCTGCGAATGTGGTCCCTGATGCATCCCAATTTTCGAGCAAGCAGTTTGTCAAAACCACAGGGCACTCTATTTTGCTGTCTATAATGGACAGACCTTGGATGTAATAGCCATCCAATTTTTCGCCTTTTTTCAAAAGGCGGAGTGCTTTATCAGCTTTGATTTGGATTTTGCCACGTAGAAGCTCTACACGTTCTCCAGCAGCAGCGGATTCCTCTTCTTTTCCAGCCTCTTCTGTGGTCGTTTCCTCTGGTTGACTTGGTTTTGGACTTGGTGTTGCTGGTGCAATGGTTCCTGTATCTAAACGTTTGAGAATGCCTAAAATTTCGGCTAAAATAGGCATGACATCGCTTTGCCCTAAACTTGCGCTAGGCAAAGCAACAGGAATAGGCATTGTTTTTTCTACAGCTTCAGCACCAGGTTCTAAGGACTGCTTTACTTCAGCAGGTTGTTCTGCCTGAATTGGGGTAGGTGCTTCGAGTGGAGAAACTGTTTCTTGAGCTACGGATTCTGTTTCTTCAACCTCTTCAGCAACAACTTTGTCTTTTCGATGTTTTCGCTTCTCTAGTTTTTGCAATGCAACATCTATTTTTTGCATTGCTTTTTCTCTAGGCGTAGGCTCTTTTTTAACTGGTGTTTCTTTGTCCTCTGTTGCTTGGGGTTCTATTTTTTTGGTAGCCACTTTGCGAATGCGAGGCAGCCCTAATTCTGATGCATCAACAGCTTGCTGTACAGGATAAATTTCCTGCCCCATAACTTCACGGTAGATTCCAGCAACAGTTTCAAAATCCAAACAATTGCTGCTGTAAAGAATGGCAGACAATTGCACTTGATAGCCTTGTCTGGAAAGCCGTTTTTGTTCTTTTAAGCAAGCTTGTAAATCTTCTGGCGAAATCAAATTATGTTGATTGAGATATTCGAGAATCTTTTTTTCTTCTGGATCTTCGAGTAAAAGTTCTTCTTGTCCCAATTGGACTAAATAGACACTTTCTTCGCTATTCAATTCATGCTTGACCATACGCACGATTTCCACCACCTGTTCTTCGGTCAAAAACTTTTGCCGTACCGCAGTAACAGATGGCTCAATGCCTTGCTGCATTTGATCCTTACAAAAATTGATTGCTTCAGTGGAAAGTTTGCCTTGTTGCAAGGCAAATTCCAAAAATAAGTTATGTTCGTCTTGAATGCTCATGATGAGGTTTAGCCCCTATGTTGCTTGCAACCCATCAAATGGATCGCAAAAGCCGCGGAGGGCATAAGCCTGCGGCTATTCCTAAAATCGTGTTACTTATTGCCACATCTTCGGATGAAGGCAAAAGCACGTTTTTTTTCTTGTGTTTTGAGCAATTTTTCGATAAACTCGATTCTAAGAAAATTTTTTTATAAAGCAAGCAAAATTTTCGATAATTGTTTTCCTGATTCCAAAATTTTTGTTATGATCAGTTTATGCACCATCATACTTTTTTCGTTTCTATTTAAGGTCAAAGCAAATATATTGTAAGTATTATAAAATAAATAACTTATGTTCAGACTAAATTGTGGTTAGTTTTCTTCCAAATTGAGGCAGCGCAATCTTTGCTCAGGTAAAGAATTTACGCTGGAACTTTTATGAGCAATCTTTTTCCTATCACAGTTACAGTCAACGGCACCCCATATCACCGAGAAGTAGAACCTCGACTTCTTTTGAGTGATTTTTTACGGCATACATTAGGATTGACTGGGACTCACATTGCTTGCGAGCATGGAGTCTGTGGTGTATGCACTGTTTTATTGGATGACCGGCCTGTCCGTTCTTGTCTCATGTTTGCTGTGCAAGCCAATGGCCATCGTGTCACCACAGTAGAAGGCTTAGCCAAAGATATGGAGCATCTTCATCCTTTGCAAGAGGCATTTTCAGAAAAACACGCCTTGCAATGCGGTTTTTGCACCCCTGGTTTTTTAATGACATTGATCGCATTTTTGCACGAAAACCCAAACCCAACAGAAGAAGAGATTCGAGAAGCAATCTCTGGTAACCTTTGCCGTTGCACAGGTTATCAAAATATCATCGAAGCTGTAAAACTCGCTGTAAGCAAAATGAATGCCGCTAAAGGAAAATAAATTAAAATATTTTTGCTGATTGCAAAGCGATCCTTAAAATAAGGAGGAATCAAACTTGACAACTTCCTATATTGGCGAACGTATTCAACGGTTGGAAGATCCTCGCCTTCTCACAGGCCAGGCTTTATTTGTTGACGATCTTCATCTTCCACAAATGCTTGAAGTTGCTTTTTTGCGTAGCAGTTATGCTCATGCTCGTATTCGCAAAATTGACACAAGTGCCGCCTTAAAAAGGCCAGGTGTTGTAGCTGTTTATACAGCCCAGGACTTAGGTGCATATTGGCAGCCAGGGCCTTTATTAGTCTCTCCTCCACCTACGATCCAAAGGATTAGTTTTAATACAAGAACGCAAGTTGCTTTGGCCAAAGATAAAGTAAGGTATGTTGGTGAACCTATTGCCGCGGTTGTTGCTGAAAGCCGTTATATTGCAGAAGATGCGCTTACGGATATTGTGGTGGATTTTGAACCTTTGCCCGCGGTTGTTGATTTGGAGCAAGCACTTTTGCCCAACACAGTTTTGGTGCACGATGATTTATCATCCAATCTTGCTGCGCATGTCATCCAAGAAAAAGGGAACTACTTTGCGATTAAAGATCAGGCTGACGTAATCATTCGACGAAAGTTAAGCTATGATCATGGCGCAGCCGTTGCCATGGAAAATCGCGGCATTGTTGCAGATTGGGATGCAAAAAGCCAGCAATTGACTGTCTGGGATACGACGCAAGCACCAATTCCAATTATGAATGGTTTGGCACGAATGCTTGGTCTTTCTGAAAACCAAGTTCGTGTGATTGCTCCATTTGTTGGCGGCGGATTTGGCCCTAAGATTATGATGTTTTATTCAGAAGAGATGTTGATTCCATGGATATCTAAGCAATTGGCCCGTCCAGTAAAATGGATTGAAGATCGCCAGGAAAATTTCCTAGCCACCACCCACGAACGCCTGCAAATTCATAATGCAGAGATGGCATTGACCAAAGAAGGCAAGATTTTAGGCATCCACGATATTTTCTTGCACGACACAGGCGCTTATGATCCTTATGGCTTAACAGTGCCAATCAATAGTCAATGCACCCTGCTAGGACCATATCATGTCCCGAATTATTATTCTGAATTCAGTGTGATTTTCACCAACAAGATGATCGTGACCCCATATCGAGGCGCAGGTCGTCCACAAGGTGTATTTGTCATGGAACGGCTCCTGGATTTTGCAGCCAGGCAACTTGGCCTAACACCAGCAGATATCCGCCGCCGCAACTTTATTCCTCCAGACCAATTTCCTTATAAAAACGAAATCATCTACCAAGATTTTGCACCGCTCACCTATGATAGCGGTAACTATGCACCTGCCATGGACCAAGCCATTGAATTGATTGAATACAAAAAATTTGTTGAAGAAGAACAGCCCAAGCTGCGCGCTGCAGGAAGAAAAGTCGGCATTGGAATTGTCTCTTATGTAGAAGGCACGGGCATTGGACCTTATGAAGGAGCCCGCGTTACCGTAGGCGCAAGTGGCAAAGTGAGCGTAGCCACTGGTGTAGGGACACAAGGCCAGGCTCATTTCACAACGTTTGCCCAAATTGTTGCTGATGTTTTACAAGTGGATATCCATGATGTATTTGTTGTCACCGGTGATACGCTGAAGATGAATTGGGGATGCGGCACATTCGCAAGCCGTGGAATGGTTGTTGCTGGCAATGCTTGCTATGCAGCCGCCTTGGCTGTGCGTGAAAAAATCCTCAAGCTCGCCAGTGAAGTTCTGCAAAGCCCTAAAGATACTTTGGAACTCTCCAAAAGCGCAGTATGTGTGAAAGGCATGCCAGATAAGAAAATCAGCCTTGGCGAACTGGCTGTCAGAGCCAACCCTCTCCGTGGTGCAGTAAAACCTGGCACTGAACCTGGACTAGAAGCAAGTGCTTATTTTGGTCCTGCCTCGGGCGCAACTGCCAATGGTGTTCATGCTGCCATTGTTGAAGTGAACCCAAAAACAATGCGCGTGGATATTCTCAAATATGTTGTTGTGCACGATTGTGGAAAAGTGATCAACCCTATGGTTGTGGAAGGCCAAATTCATGGCGGCATTGCCCAAGGCATTGGTAATGCCTACTATGAACAACTGGTCTATGACAAAAAAGGCCAACTGCTCACAGCTTCTTTGATGGATTACCTCTTGCCCACTTCGTATGATGTACCTCGTAAAATCCTAACCGGGCATATGGAAACCCCATCACCTCTCAATCCATTGGGAGTCAAAGGCACAGGTGAAGCAGGCGCAATTCCTGCTGC
Source organism: Planctomycetota bacterium (assembly GCA_022710345.1). Classification (GTDB taxonomy): domain Bacteria; phylum Planctomycetota; class Uabimicrobiia; order Uabimicrobiales; family JABWCH01; genus JAKLHB01. The sequence continues at coordinate 1,319 of JAKLHB010000260.1, read as the reverse complement.
ATCTTTGTTTGTGCAAGCTGTTGAAAATGCCTTGGAAAACCCAAAACTCGAAATCTGCGAAATCCCAATGTCCCCCAATCGCTTGTTTGAACTGTTGAAATGATTTTTTTTCTCTATGGCCTGTGCCAATTCAGCAGCGCCCCAGAAACCCTGCAAAGGGAATTTGTATGTTTTGCTGTGTCGCTTTGCAGGCTAAAAACCGTGCGAGCGCCTGCTGAAATTGGCAGAAATGCCCGCGGCATTCTTTACGATGCCAAAAGGAAGAAAGCGCGGCATTCTTTACGATGCGAGCGTGTGCCAATTCAGCAGCGCCCCAGAAACCCTGCAAAGGCAATTTGCCTGTTTTGCTATGTCGCTTTGCAGGCTAAGAAACGTCCGAGCGCCTGCTGTAATTGGCGAAAATGCCCGCGGCATTCTTTACGATGCCAAAAGGAAGAAAGCGCGGCATTCTTTACGATGCGAGCGTATGCCAATTCAGCAGCGCCCCAGAAACCCTGCAAAGGCAATTTGCCTCTTTTGCTATGTCGCTTTGCAGGCTAAGAATCGTGCGAGCGCCTGCTGAAATTGGCGGAAATGCGCGCAGAATTGTTAACGATGCCAAAAGGAAAAAAGCGCAGAATTGTTGACGATGCCAGCGTATGCCAATTCAGCAGCGCCCCAGAAACCCTGCAAAGGCAATTTGCCTCTTTTGCTGTATCGCTTTGCAGGCTAAGAAACGTCCGAGCGTCTGCTGCAATTGGCGGTAATAACCAATGTTTCCTTAATAATCCATTCCCCATCTTATGGAGGCAGTCAATATGTTGTTAGAAAGTGAATTTACGTTTAATGGTCCACGTGAGAAAGTTTGGGAAATACTTCAAGACCCTGATGTTCTCATCCTAGCAGTACCTGGTACAGAATCGCTTCAAAAACTTGCCGAAGGTGAATTTGAAGGCAAGATGAATGTGAAAATTGGCCCATTGAATGGTGTTTTTTTAGGCAGAGTTGTGCTATCGAATCGAGTCCCGCCTGAAAGTTACACCATTGTGGTAGATGCAACAGGCCCATTGGGATTTGGCAAAGGTAGTGGAACAGTGAAGCTCGAGGCCCAGCCCAATGACATGACTTTGATGAAATACTCGATTGACTTAGAGATCGGCGGTAAACTCGCAGGCGTTGGTCAACGGCTGCTGGAAACTGTTGGCACTAGCATATCGAAACAGTCGTTGACAGCGCTCAACCAAGCCCTTGTCGCGCGTTTAGCAGGCAAAGAGTTGCAAAAGGCTGCTTCCCAGACCCAATTTGCAATGGGTGTTACTGCTGATTTATGCAAAAGAATG
>JAKLHB010000026.1 GCA_022710345.1 Planctomycetota bacterium | reverse complement strand
AAAAACCCCAGGCTTTATTCCCAAACCGCTTCGCGGCAAAAAACTTTGCTGCAGTGCAATCTTATACGAGAGTTCTCTACTATATTTTCTGAGTCTAAAGGTCTTGGAACCCGTTGAGTGTTCAAAAAATTATAATCTATCAACATTTTTGTTGCTTATCTATAGCTATTGTGGAAAATAATAGTATTGCGGAATTGAACTCAGCTTAGCCGGTTTTATAGTTCAAACCTATAAAAAATAGTGTAATCCAATTCATATCAATAAATTAAACCATTTTATCTCTAAGATACAAAGGAATCTTTATGCACCAAGATACAGATTTTACATGGAAAGCCCTAGGTGTAGGCATAGTGCTCAGTTTTGTCATGGCAGCCGCGAATATGTATTTAGGACTTCGAGGCGGCATGACAATCTCAGCCAACATTCCATGCAGCGTAATCGCAATTATTTTATTTAATACAATTTTTTCAAAAAGAACTATTGCTGAAGTCAACGTAGCTCAAGCCACTGGTTCTGTTGGAGAAGGGTTAGCTGCTGGTGTGGTTTTTGTATTCCCAGCCTTAGTTTTTGCAGGTGTTTTTAATTCATTCCAAACATGGGGATTCAAAGAGTATTGCACCATTAGCGCAGCAGTGCTTGGCGGTGGTATTCTAGGGATTGTGCTCACCGGTTTCCTTCGTCGTCCTATGATTGAAGAAGCCAAGGAATTACGATATCCTGAGGGCGTGGCAACCGCAGAGATTTTAAAAACAGGCATGGCTGCCTTTGCCCAAGGCAATAAAAAAGGCATCTTAGATGTTGTGATGGCGTTCTCGATTGGCGTAGTCGCAAAGGTTTGCAGTTCTGGTGTACAGATTTGCCAGGAAACAACTGAATATATTTTCAAAATCCGCAATGCTATTTTTGGCGTAGGTGCCGATCTTTCCACAGCTTTGATTGGCGTTGGATTCATCATTGAATTCAATGGAGCTTTTTTAGTGGCATTGGGTGGAGCATTGGCATGGCTTGTTTTTGTGCCTATCTTCAGCGCATTGAACCCTGCTTCTGGCGATGTTGCAGATGTTGCGTATGAAGTATGGAAAGATGTCCGATTCATTGGCGTAGGAGGTATGATTGTCGGCGGACTTTGGTCTATTTTTGAGATTCGTCAACAATTGTATGATGGCATTCGCAATGTCATCCAAGGACTCACGCGCTCTTCATCTCAAGTAGAAGGAAATGAGCAAGATTTAAGCCAAACCACGATCTGGGCATGGATTTTAATTGGCTGTGCCATTGCTGGCGGCGTATATTTTGCAAGCCTTTCCTGCGCTGGAGCGGCCATTGCTTTTATCTATACTTTGGTTGCTGTGTTCTTTTTCATTGCAATCTCTGTGTATATTGTTGGCTTAATTGGTAGCACCAATCAACCAGTTTCTGGCATCACCATCTGCACATTCCTCTTGGCAGCCCTTTGCCTCTTGGCATTCGGCCAAAGTGGTGATGATGCCACCAAAAACGTCATCCTCATTGCTGGAGTTGTTTGTCTAGCAGTCTGCCTATCTGGTACAGCAGCCCAAAATTTCAAGACAGCCAGCATCGTGGGCGGATCCCCAAAATCCATGCAAACTGGCCTTTTGATTTCGGTCGTGCTCACAGCTTTTTTAGCCGCCCCTTTGCTTCAATTTTTGGATAAAGCTTACGTTATTGGAAGCAATGCACTCACAGCCCCACAAGCCAAAGTATTTGCTGCCATGGCCCGAGGTATCTTTGATAAAAGCTATTCTTTACCCTGGCATATGGTTGAAATTGGCATCGTACTGGGCATTGCCATGATTTTGCTAGGCATTTACCTCAAGAAAAAAGGTTCTTCATTTGGCATTAGCCCAATGGCTGTGTCTGTTGGAATCTATCTCCCATTCAGTACCACAGTGCCAATTCTGCTGGGTGGCATCATCCATCTTTTAGTCAAAAGATCTGCTAAATCAGAAGACCAATATAACACCACGATCCAAAAAGGTACTGTGTTTGCAGCCGGCTTGGTAGCAGGCGAAGCCATCATTGCCATTGTCTTTGCAAGCTTGATCTTTACAGGAAAAGCACTACCTTTGCCTTTGATTGATTCTGCACAGTTACGCAGCATTTTCTCCCTGGCTTTGTTGATCATTGTCCCATGCATTTTCTATCACAATATCCGCAAAAATTGATGATCTCAGCATGGGCTTTTGTAGCCTATCCTAAATAATTGATGCCTGCGTGCATCACAATAGATCATCTTGTGTCATGCGCGCAGGCATCAAACAAAAGTGATGATTATTCAGAAAACATGCTCCTTCCCGCCAATTGCAGCAGACGCTGTCGGGTAGTTTCTAGCCTGCAACGCAACACTGCAAAGAATGTAAATTGTCTTTGGACGGTTTCTGGGGCGCTGCTGAATTGGCACAGGCGGATTTTATAAAGAGTCTATCCCAAGTTAACCGCTGGCTAAATTGGCACAGGCGGATTTTGTAAAGAGGCCTAAGCTAACCGCTGGCTGAATTGGCACAGGCGGATTTTGTAAAGAGGCCTAAGCTAACCGCTGGCTGAATTGGCACAAGCGGATTTTGTAAAGAGGCCTAAGCTAACCGCTGGCTGAATTAGCACAGGCGGATTTTGTAAAGAGGCCTATCCTAACCGCTTAGAACTCTCATATAAGATTGCACTGCAGCAAAGTTCTTTGCCGCGAAGCGGTTTGGGAATAAAGCCTGGGGTTTCTAACCCCAGGTTATATCGGCTCTTATCGTGTCCTGACGGGACACAGGAAAACCTGGCGGATTTTGTAAAGAACCTATCCTAAGCTAACCGCTGGCTGAATTCCGACACAACAACCATATCCACGACTACTACTTTTCCCAATCCCTAAAAAATCTGGGATATAGAAGTTCACTGCAAAATTTCCTAAAAATCCTATCATGGACTCACCTTTTAGACAAACCTTTTGGAGCGTGAGATCATATTTGGCATAAATCCTGCTTGGAACTGTATACCCAAGACCCTTGGAAATGCTGAGAAGATTGCTTTGCAAGCATTTTTGTAAGATTTGAATTTGTGTTGCTTCGTCACTTTTTTTAGCTACCTGATAATTTTCAGAATTGAGCAAAATAGAAGGGGTAATGAATACATATCTTCGTTCTTCAGGGCTAATGCCAAAAACACCATGCTCAATCTCCAAATTTTTATTTTGGACTATCAAAGTATGGCCATGCATGACAAGCCTTTTAATAAATGGAAAGATGTTTTGAAGTACCTGAATGGCCTGTTCCCCGATCCCTACAATCATGGCGGTTCCCTGGATAATCTTATACTGGATCAACGGATACCTATATCGAAGCCCTTGCGTCTCATTTTGGTGGTTATGCAAAAGTTCATACTGCGGAAATGTATTTCCAATATAGCCTCGGAAAAGATGGGTTTGTTCAAATTCCAGGTATTCTGTAGTTTCCAGGATCAATTTCCCAATCAGTAGATCTTTTAAACCCTCAGCGGGTTCAGGAACCTCAGCGGGTTCAAGAGGATTCGCTCCAATGGATTCAGGAACCTCAATGGATTCAAAAGCCTCATCGGGTTCAGGAGGATTAGCTCCAATGGATTCAGAAGCCTCAGCGGATTCAAGAGCCTCAGCGGGTTCAGAAGGATTCGCTCCAATGGATTCAGGAGCCTCAGCGGATTCAGGAACCTCAGCGGGTTCGGGAGGATTAGCTCCAATGGATTCAGGAACCTCAGCGGGTTCATCTTTCCTCTTAGCCAATGATTTTTTCTTACGATTTCGTACTTTTTCCATTGCATGCCCTTTCCAAATATCCCGCTATTGGAGCGGGATTATTTTTTTGAATCAAGCAAAATTCAATCTTCTGCCTGCTTTGTCACACGATCGTAGATACGTTTTAATTCCTCTTTCATTTTTTCAGGTCGCATAAAAGAGTCATCGTTTCTCCCGCAGCGTCTGGCTACTTCTCTCCAATTATGGCCGGTTTGCTCATAAAGCCTTCTTAAAAATAATACAGCAATCTCTTCTTGCAAGCTTTCAATGTCTTTATAAGGTATATCAACTGGTCGTTTTTTTACAATCTTATGCAACAGCAAAATTATTTCGTCTTGGCCATTATCTGAGTAAACTGGATTCAGGATATGATCGGAGAGATGCTCTAGCATGACCATAGGAGATGGGCCGGTGTTGGATGCCTCCGTGAGCATGTTTTGCACTGCCCATCGTAATTCACGGATATTTCCAGGCCATTTATATTCCCAAAGTTTCTGATAAACATCTTGAGCAATCCTATACGTGGGGATGTGAGCGTTTTTTTTGCCCTGCTGAGTTTCTTTGCCTTGCTGAGTTTCTTCATTTTCATATTCTCGTATGAAATGCTCTAGAAGTAAGTCAAAATCTTTTTGGCTACGTTTTTTTAATTTAGGCAAGCATATTTCCACAGTTCCAAGACGAAAATAAAGGTCTTCTCGAAATTTGCCTTCATAGACTTCTTCTCGTAGATCTTTGTTCGTGGCAGTCACAATCCGAACATCCACTTTTTCGGATTTGCCAGATCCTACTTTTTCATATTCCTGGTATTCTAAAATACGCAGTAATTTTACCTGAATTTGCGGAGAAATTTCCGCAACCTCGTCGAGAAATAGAGTACCCTGGTCGGCTTGTCGGATTTTTCCATTAGTTTCCTCAATGGCACCGGTAAAGGCACCTTTGACATGACCAAAAAGCTCACTTTCCAAAAGATTTTCAGAAAGAGCTGAAAGATTGACAACCACTAGCTTGCCTGAGCGTCGGCTAATTGTATGCAATGCCCGTGCTACTAATTCTTTGCCTGTGCCTGTTGGCCCACTTACCAGAATCGGGATATTCTTAGGCCCAAATTTCTCGATCCTGTCTCGAACTTTTTGCATAGAATCATCTATGCCAATGATGCTTGTGACTGCTCTCTCTAGGGGAGCATCTTGATAAACTCTTTCATACATTTCTAAAAGCCGTCTCCTTTCGTCTGGAGGTAATGTGATCGAAAATATTTTTTCTACTGCCTTTTGGAGCCTGTCGCAAAAATCAGAAGGCGAATCGGACGATGAATCTTTAGGCACTTCATCTATGGAATGCAAATTTGCTTTGTATGCTGCAAACCTTTCAATATCTGACTCACCACTCATGAGAATCAGAGGTGGCAATTTGTCTTTTGCTTGGATTTTGGAATCCAGCCAATCCCAAGCATCACCTCCTTTGATTTGCCGATCCAATAAAATCAGGTCATAAATTTGTAAATCCCTGCTTTTTAATTCTTCCAAGCGTGTGATACGAGTACAGCTATAGTCGCTTAAGTGATTCTCTATAATCTTGGACACAGCAATATCATCTTCAACAATCAAAATTTGTTTTTTCCCCATTTTTATGCCCTTTTTGCAAGCGTAACATTACGATAGTTCCATGCTCATCACTTTTTTCAATTTCAATGTTTCCCTGGCATAATTCTATGAGCTTTTTTGACACAGGAAGTCCTACTTGTTTCCCTCCATGATCTGTAGCATAAGATTTAAATAGTTGGAATGCTTCTTTGCAAATATGATCCGGCATACCTTTGCCATTGTCTATGATTCGTAAAATGATGCCATTTTCATCTTCTGCGACTACAATTCGAATATGGGTAGCATCCCCATGTTTATCTGCATTTTTGAGGATAATCGTTAGCACTCGCAAGAGCAAAAGTTCATCCCCATTGATAGAAACATCTGAAAATGGTTCGATTTCTATAGTAACATCAATGCGATTTTGCATCATTGTTTTTATTTTGTCTAGGACACTGGTAAGAGATATTGACTTCAATGAGATTTTTTCTTGACGTAAAACTGCATGAAATTGTCTAAAAATTCCTTGTATTTCTCGTAGAATATTAGCAATCTGAGGAGCATTTTCAGCGGCATCTATGAATAGCGGGTTTGTTTCATGCTCAATTCCATTGGCTATGAGTCCGCAAAAGCATAGCCGTTGTAAAGATTCACGGCTGCTTTCCAAAAAGGCTTGAAGTGAGTCTTGCCGAGTATTTCCTATGAATTTGAAAAGATTGTTGAGTCGCACGTAGGGAACCTTGATCAGCGTGATTTCGTCTTTTTTTTCAGGATAGTAATAATTACTTGTTTTATCCCAAAGCGGGCTTTTAGGATCATTCACTTCCACATGGCATAGCTCATCATCTTCTGAGCAAAGCAACTGGGCCGATAGCATGAGAAAGCTGGACATCTCTTTTCGGCCACCTGTGAGATCCAAAAACAGCCTATCCACATCAGCCCGGTCTTTTATGGTTTTGACTATGGTAAAAATAAGATCAGCCACTTTATTTGCTTGTTCTGTAGATCTTATGTCATCTGCATCGGAACGATGTTCACACCATGTTGTTCCCGGAGTCATGGGCTCTTGGAATTCTTTGGGAATGGTGCTACTTTTTTGCGTTCCTATCAGGTGGATTTCATCAATATGAATGCCTTCAAATTTCAATGCCTGGTACATTTCCGTGACAGTTTTCGAAGAACCTCCCAGCATAGATAAAAGGATATTCTTTTTCATAATTTTATGCAGCATTCTATCCTAAGTCAATTCAAGGAAAGAAGCCGCCTCCTTTCAATAACCCGTAATGCAATACTTCCATTTAAGATTGTATGCGGGCGAATAGAGCTGGCTTGCATCGTAGCCCGCTATTACAACCTTCTGATTAAGGTTGTATGCGGGCGAATAGAGCTGGCTTGCATCGTAGCCCGCCATTACAACCTTCTGATGCTATATTGTCTCAAAATCCGCTATATTAAATATTTTTGATTCCTAGCTACATTCTCTTCCTGCATTTCAAAAGCAGCTTGCTGATTGCTAGTCACTAATCTTGCGTTCAATGCGTTCCTCAAAACGCACCTGGGCTAAATTGAACGGTTCCGGCAAAATAAAACTATCTCCGCATTTTAAAGGGCACGTTACAGTTGGAAAAACACCGTCACGGCCGTGCAATACGGCCAACAATACAGCTAGCCCTGCGGCCAGTTGTGGTATTGCAACCACGATGTCAGGATTGCCCAATAACAACCTTTTTTCAATATCCACTGGCAATTCACGCATCATTTTTTGCACAGAATCCCGAATGGTGGACCATGATTCAGTGTTAAACTTTGGTGCTGTTTTAGGCTCCCAAATCGCACAAGTGTTTCGCCAGGCCGCTTCTGGCAAAGGATGTCCAGTCCAATTGATGATCACCGTGCCCTGCGGTAATCCAGAAGGCATCATTCTAGGACGCGTACGGAAATAGAGCCATATTGTGATCCCCGCGGTAATTCCAGAAAGAATGCATGTCACTACCGCGATGAATGGGTGCCAAAATACCACAAATTCCCTCAGTTCCACAACAGATAAAACAAACATAAAAATCCTTTCTTTGATGAAATGCGTATTTGATTCAGTTTTCTTCTCATCAATTTTTACTACGCATAACAAATTGATCTTTTAGGTATATCACAGCATGCTTTTCTTTCAAAAACATACCTGAAAAGCATGATTTTTATAAGAGCAATTTTGATGCCAATCATAGAATCTAGTTTTTTCAAGCATCACAGAAGATGACGGAAAAGAAAAAGCGGAAAAAATTCCGTAGAAAAAGGAATTTCCTCCGCTTTTAGATCATGCCCACCACATCATCAGCTTTTGAAGCAAGCTGCCTTTCTTCAATTTAAAGTTTATAACTTTTGATAGCTTGCATAGGCAACTAACGCCAATTTCGGTGAAATCTAAATACCAATGCGCTAGCCACTAAAAGAAGGCACCAAGTACTCAGTTCAGGAACAGACGCAAACACAATATCATCAATAAATACACCGTCACCTGTCCCAGAAACAATATCACTAATTACCACAGAACGAATATCTCCGGCAGTGCTGACCAGGCCCATAAAATAGATATAATTCAATTGAAAGTTATAGCCTGCGGCATTCACACTACCTAATGAAGTTCCAGTGCCATTCACACCTGTGAATGCTTCCAGTTTATATGGATGAATGTTGCTGGGATTGTACAAATCTACCAGATAGAATCCAATGCCAAATATAGCTCGATCAAAAGAAACTGTCAATGAACTACTAGCGTCATTATCTACCAACATACTTGTGGCAGTGCTATGAAGTCCTTCACCCGTGGATTTGGGAGTTGTGCTGGTAGTACCACTGCTGGATCCAGTTGAATATACTACGGAATTAAATCCATTACTTGCACTTAAAGTAACTCCATATTGTGCCTGATAATGCGTTGAAACCAATGCCCCGTTCGGGTGGCTCGAAAAATCCAAAGTACTGATCTGACACCCACGTGCAAGCACATCATTCCGCCAATCAGTGGAGTTACTGCTTACGTTACTCACAAATCCTATGGTAACTGCTTGCACACCAAGACATGCGACGAGCATGATGCTCAAAAGAAAAAATATTTTCATATTATTTTCCGCACGGAAGCTCAGCCTAGTGGTTAGGCAAGAGGCATGCGGCCTCCATGTTTAGATTTTTGAGAAAAATGGTTATTTGTCTCATCGTCTGCAAATTTTAGCATATCTTTCGCATGGATGTCAACTAAAATTTTTAAAATAGACCTATTGGCAAAAAATAGCCATAAAAATTAGATTTGCCCTCCTTGCGATTTCCAGTACTTCGGGCCTATATTGAATTGCTGGATTTCCATAGCCAGACAAAAGAAGACTACGCGCTGGTAACATGGAAAACCGCTATAGAGCTAGACAATACTGGGTTCCAGATTTGGAGGAGTGAATCCAAAGGCTGAGAATACACGCAAATTACGGAGTTATTGATTCCAGCCAAAGGCGGCAGTACCTGGGGTGTTTGTTATGAATATCAGGATTTCTCCATAGTACCTGGCACTATGTATTGGTACAAACTGCAAGGCATAGATGTCCATGTCAATAGTCTTTTGTACCTAGCGACCTGGATAACACCTTTAGAAAATAAACTTCTCCCAAAGCCGCAAAGGGATATATTCTTCCTTTGCGGTTTTGCATTTTTGCAAGCGTAATAAGATGAAGCAGAGTGTTCGAATGCTAATTCTTTTTGAAAATTCCACCCGTGATTTCTGCTAATTTTCGCATTTGCGCTTCAACACTAGCATCTGCTGAACCACAATAGATCACGTGAATTTTAATATCGCCTGCTGTTTGAGCTAAATTGTGAATATATTCCCAATATGGACTTGGGCCACGATTGGGTTCTCCATCACCTAATAGATAAATGGTCTTGCGTTGTGGAGGCAAAGATTTGAGCCACTGAATAGCTGTTTCCAGAGGATGATAATAATTGGTTGCACCATAAGGCTGGACTTGGCTGACAACTCCACAGGCTGCAGCTTTGCTTGTGCTGGATACCAATGTCATGGGGAAAACACTTTTGATACCATCAGAGAAAAAGACAACACCAAACTGTTGGGGAGGAATATTGATTCCATTTTCTCTCAGATGATTCACTGTGCGTTTCAGTTCATACGAAGCCATTTCCCAGCGATTTCTAAAAGTTTGATGATAAACAGAATCTGTCATACTTCCTGAAGAATCCACTAAAAATACATTGGCACCTGGCCATACTAAGACCTCAAAGAAATGATATTGTGCCATGAACTTTAGAAATTCACTTACATTCAGCTCGATATCAACCTCAACACTGTTGTCTGGCAAAAATCGTGTTTCTTTGGCTTCCATTCCTCTCAACCAGCCTTCAATGTGGCCTTGGACTTCATCATATTCTGCCACAAAATCTTTTACTTTGGTCTGGCTATCAATTTGAATGCCCATCAAATGTTCTAAAATTTGACGATACCCATCCAACATGGCCGCACGTTTTGCCATAAGTTTTGCATTTCCTGAAGGCAACGCATTGGGATCAATGACGCTATGTCCTGTTACCCGAATGATTTGATCTTGCGCAGTTAATGTTCCGACCAAAAATAATATCAATAAAAAAGTAATTATCCATCTATTCATATCAATTCCTTTCTTTTGAAAACACCAAAGAGATTTATGTTGTGTATTATGGCATAATTTTTTATAGGAAAAAGAAAAATTATAAAAAATGAAGCAAAATTTATAAGGAAAGCTTTGAATGATGAGCCTCTTTTTGCAAAATGTGAGTATTGTAAGGCAGCGGTGCACTGTGGTAACAGTTGCTACAATTTGGGGCATTCATTGGAGTCTATATTTGACTTGACGAAATTGGGGCAAAGGGAAAGAGTTTCTGGCAAAAAGAATACGGACAAAAATCTTAATGAATTAATTTATTCTAACTCTTTTTTTTGTATATAGTTATACTATGGCAAATTTGGGCACCAATTTTAGTAAGTCAATTTTTCAATAACGCTCTAGGGCTTTGGGATATTTTACCTTTAATAATTTGGGTAGTTGGCATGATTTTTGAAGTAGGTGGAGATTAGCAATTGGCTTAGCCCTCTTAACCAAGTAACCTATTGTGCTCGTCTCTGAGAAAAAACGTTGCAGAAAATAACGCCAGGTTTATGAAGCATAGCAATCCAAACTTTTTTTCCTGCTGGAAAAAATAGCCAGAAGCAGAAAAATTTTGCAATGGGAATCAAGAAAATTGCCTGTTTTTTAGTTGCAATGTTGAGATGGAATGATAGAATGTGAGAAAAGCATCTCAACAAATTTTGTTTTTCATGTCTGGAGGCCGCACTTCCTCTCTGTCCTAAAAAGGCTAGAGTTTTCGTGCGGGAATTTTTATGAAGTATTTGAACCGCTTTATATTATTTGCAATGGTGCTTTTCGTTATCATTGCATGGAGCGGATGTTGTTGCCCAGCAAAGGTAAAAACAGATACTGCTACCCAAAAAACAACGGTAAAAAGTGATTCCTTAGAAACGCCTGCACGTGCCAGTAGTGATGATAAAAAAGCAATCGTGGAAACTGGTAAAGTAGGCATGAAAATTGCATTTACATATCCAGTAGTCGCAGTAGATGGCAAACGTGCACCAGAAGAAGATATAGATTCCCAACGCATGATTGAAATAAGTTCCCCAGAAAATTCACAACGTGAAATTACCCTTGGGATCATGGATCCTGAAGGCAATGAGCAAACGATCCAAGGTATATTAAAAACATATCGCTACACTCAATATAGTAAGCCTGGTACTGTAATTGTCGTCCTTCCCGAAGATCCAGATGCCACTTATTACAGTTTATTAAGAAATGGCTATGGAGAGTTCTCAGTCCGAGAATATGTACAACGCGCAGGTAGCGCAGAAGAGCAAGGCCCAGTACTTGTTGAACTGACCCTTGGCAGCAAAAAAAAAAATAGCCAAGGAATAGAATTTCGGTTTCGTGAAGGATCTGTTGATCCAATACAAGGCAAGCCTCTTTTGTATGTATTCCCAGAAAATAGCCGTCAGACATTGCAATTGACTATGGACCAAGGCGAAGTAAAACTCGTTGGAGATTTGCAAATATTCAAAGGCAATTTTTACACTGCCTTGGCCCCAGTCTGGATTGATCTTGACCAAGCCTGCAAAACTTGCATTCGTAAAGAAGGCGAAGTGACATTGGCTTTGTATGTCCCATCAGAAAAATATCGCCAATCAGAGACTACCATTCAAATTATAGAACCTGCACAAAATCCAACCCAATTTGCTGAACAATATGGAACCTTGGTTGCTGTATTGAAATTCAGGAGGGCAAACTGATGAAATTGATGATGTTGCTACTGATGGTAGGAATCTTTTGGATGACTGGTTGCCAAACCAACTCGTCCCAAATCACAGTTTTGGGTGAGCAAGTAGAGCTTGGCAGCTCTACACCTCCAAATCCTACTGAAAATCCCGGAAAATATGTAGTCAATGGCGGCCCAGGAAGTACAGAAGCGGTTTATTCCGACGAGCGAGGAGCACGGCAAATCGCGAGTTCCAATGTAGTCAGAATCCCGATTTTGGAAAAATGCGAAGAACCAAAACCTCCTGAACTTGTTGCCCCAGAACCACCTAAATTTGAAATGCCCGAAGAAATCCCAGAGCTGGAATTGGACACTGTTCGCTATCTCATGGCTGGCAATGCGTTTGGAAATCAAACTGTAGCAAAAGCTGTCCATCCACCTGAAGTACGCTATGAAACACAAGCTGTGATTCCCAGAAGACCACCTCAGATTGAATTGAAGAAATTCTCTGATGAAGATAAACTTTGTTGCGATCGTTCCCTTCAATTCCGAATCCGTTTCACCAACATAGGTGGGCAAGATGCATACAACGTTGTGATCAGCGACATTGTTCCTGCTGGTGTTGCCTATCTTGAAGAAACAGCCGGCTCTGAACCTTATTTTGCACAAATCAAGACAGAACGAGATGCTGAGGAAAATGTCCAAAAAATCATTTGGGAAATCCAAGGCCCAGTTCCACCGGAATCCAGCGGTGAGATTTTCTATACAGTAAGTTGTCCAAAACCAAAGCCTAAGTTGTCTTGCTATGTGCAATTTGAGCCTAAACATATCCAAGTAGGCGAAGAAGGCCAAGTGATTTGCAGAGTCAACAATACAGGAGTTGGATCTGCTTTTGGTGTGAACTTAAGTATATATATCCCAGAAGCTATTGAATACAATGGCCAATTTTTAGGAACTCAGGAAAATTTCTATATTGCTGAACTCTTGCCCAATCAAGTATTTGAAAAGACCCTAAAAATTAAAATGCGACGAGGCGGCAGATTGGATAATATAACAGCCAGGGTGACCAGCAGCAATAGCCCAGCTTGCGATTGCTCAATTCCTCCAACACCAACTCTGACCATTGAAAAATCAGGACCACGGGTCATCACCAATCGAATTCCCATTGAATATACGATTGTGGTGAAAAACACCAGCGAAAAAGACACAATGGCAACCAACTGCTTGCTGAAAGATAGATTACCAGATTTGGCTACTTTCAAATTAGCAAGCGAGGGCGGGACTTATGATGGCAATGATCATACCGTAACTTGGTATCTTGGAAATTTAGCACCAGGTGCCATTGCAACTCGCACTGTTACTGTGATTCCGCAAAAAACTGGAACTTTTGTAGATCATGCTCAGGTAACCTGTGACGAAGGCATCACAGTCTATGATACTGCAAGAACAGTGGTTCGTGGCATTGCTGCTCTGCAAGTTTCTAGCTACGATACAGAAGACCCTGTGGAAATTGGCCGTACTACAACTTATGTGATTGAAGTGATCAATGAAGGGTTCCAATTGGTAACAGATTTGAAACTCATAGACACAATCCCTGCAACTACGTCCCTTGTCGGTGCTTCTGCTGCAGATGCAGCAGGCAATCCGATTGAACACGAAGTTGATGAAGAAGGCCGGGTGGTCTTCCATCCATACCCTGCCCTGGCTGTGGGAGAAAAGCTAATATATAAAATCACAGTCAAAGTCAATACAAAATCACAATTGAAAAATAACGCTGCCATTACCTATAACGAATTTTCTAAAACCATCATTGTAGAAGAGCCAACCGAAAGTTACTAGTGGCCTGTCAATTCAGTTTTGGAAAAATATTTTGGATTCCATCTATGTGCGTGAAGTTTTTTCTTTTTTTGCTCATTCCATTGATTCTACTTGGTTGCAGCACCATGCCAACCATAGATCGCCCATCTTGGCACGATAATGTCATGAAAGTGACTGGTGTTGGTTTTGGGCCAGAAACTGGGAATCCTGGGCAAAAGCAGTTGATGGCTAAACGAGCGGCTGAAATCAGCGCGCTGGCTACTTTGGCCGTTCAAGTGAAAAGTTTGCCTGTTGATACCAAAACCAAAGTTGCTGATTATCTTCCTCAAGATTGGGGTCCTAACGGCTTTTCAATTGAATCTGTGCAATGCGACGAAAGCAGTGGTGCTTGCTACACGACTATTAGTATGCCCCTTTCCCCAGTATGGGAAATCGTTGAACAAAAAAAACGTTGAATCCTTTTTAGCCAAAGTCGTTAGGCCAACTGATTTTCTCCAGTTTGGAGAGTTTATGGTTTTAATGTAAGCCAATGTGCGGTGGAGCCTATTCTTTGCCATGCTCCATCGCATGGAGTTAATTCCCCAAGAATTCTGTAGAAAGGAAGAAATACATGGCAAAGTTAAGTTCCATCAAGGAAGTAAAAGAAGTTGCGCAGATGCTGGACACAGCAGCCGTGCAATGGATGAATGCTAATCCGCCAGCATCTGTACAAGAAAAGCTACAAGAAGCCCGTGATTTGCTCCAACATGGTTTGGAATTAGCCGATGCACCTTTAAGAATTGCGTTAGTTGGTGAATTCAATAGTGGCAAAACTTTGGTACTCAATGCACTTTTGGATTCCACGGATCTTTTCCCATCCCTATTCCAACCAACTACTGGCAATGTGCTTGAAGTGCGGGTTACTTTACGCAAAGAAGAACGGCCTCCAGAGATTCGCAGTGCTCAAGTCTTTTTCTGCAATCAAGATGAAATTGAAAGCATTTTGGAACAATTCCTCAAAGAATTGAAAGCCCAAGGTGTAGAAGGCCTACCTTCTAAAATTGATATCAATGATTTAGAAAAATTTGAGAGATTTTTATGCAAAGCATACACAGATGCTAAACAAATCACCACCAAATATGCAGTGGTAGCCGCATTAGACTATATAGTGGCTTTGCATGCCAATCAAGAACTTGTGTGCCGCGAAAAACGCTATAGTTGCAATTTGCCTATTGATCTTGTTGCCACATCCTTAACATTGCCCAATAGGCCAGATCTCAACAAAGGCATTCAAGCTGTGTATGAGACCATGAAGCGCAACTATGACAACCGCGGCAATAAAGTTACCGAAAAAGTCACGTCTGCTAATATTCGTTCTGCATTCCCTATGATCCGTAGAGTTGTGGTTGAGCTCACTGCATGGGCAACACCTTTTGGAATCAAAGACGTAGGAGCAGGAAAGCATATTGCATTTTTGGATTTCCCAGGCTTGGGTTCAGATACTAGCACAGCCAGAGACTACTTCATGTGCATGACTGAAATTCGTGATGCACACGCAATTGTGGTCGTTTTCAATGGTGCAAACCCTGGTACTTCTGGCGCATCAGTTATGGCTACTCTATTCCAACGAGCTGGCAAACTGAGCAGCGAACGTACAATTGTTGCTGTGAATAGATTTGATGAATTCCATCCCATGCCAGCCGGCCGTACTGTGCAGACCTACTATTGCAACCAAGAGGAAGGCACAACCGTTGGTTTCTTCAACATTTATGTCCCAGCCAAAAACTTGCTAGGCATGAAGTCTTTCAATGTTTATATCACTTCTGCCTTGTGCTATTTCTTTGAAGAAAAAGCCAAACGTCCAAATTGGAATTTTGGCAATCCAAATTGGTTCAATGAGAACAAACGCCAGGCATGCTATACCTTGTATAAACGTTGCGCAGAAGATTTCCAACGCCTCATTCAAGAAGTAGAGCAAAGCAAATCATCACCTAAAGAACATGTAGCATTAAAAGAGGGTTTGGAAAGATTCTTAGATGGCGCAGGCATTCCATGTTTGCGCAATGACATTGTGCAATTTGCTATGGAGCGTGGCGAAAAATTGATCCGAGAAGATGCTCTCAAAGAAGTCCGTGCAGCATACCATGTCTTAGATGAAATTGCGCCTGCTCTCAAGACTGATGAAGCATTGCAACGTGCGGCTGTCAACCCAGAAGTGGCTATGGCTGCTCAAGAATTCTATCGTATACTAGAACTTGCAGTTGCAGATACTTTGCCCGCTGGGCCAAGCAATTATAAACGTCTATATGTTCAAGGTATGGAAGCTCAAGATGCGTCCCTGTGGAATAGCATTGAACAAGAAATCGCCGCCAATATTACCAGTTGGCCAGAATGGTTTGCTATTTTGAATCAAGGGCCAAACAAACTCAGCAGCAGTGGCAACAGACCACAAGCACAACAACAGCAGCCGCCTCGCAAATTCTCAAGATACCAGAACATCAAAAAACAAACATGCAGTGTACCCGCTGAATTTGGTGCATTTGATGAACGCTTCCGCACCACAGCAAAGATGTTGACTGAGCAAACATTGCAAGGCATCGGCCAAGCCATGTTGTATAGCTTACAACGTTTTGAACAAAACCCTGAATATCAAGATTCTATCCAAAAATTCCAAAGCATGATTATGGGCGACAAGCTTTCCAATATGGAAGAAGCATTGCCCATCATGGACGTATGGCAACCTTCTAAATTGGCTGAAGAAGCCATTATTCCTACTGTTTTGGATCGCATCAGTGAAGAAGTGACAGCAGTGGAAGAACTATCGTCTCCGTATGACAGTTCTCGTCCATGCTTCTGGAATTTAGCATTGATTATCCGCATCCAAGTTCAGTTGCTCAAAACCTATCGTGATCGTTTGTCCAGGTTAGTTACTGCAGCAGAGAGCCACTTCCAAGCCTTCTTCTGCAATGAAGTGTTGCGTGCCGAAATTCTACCATTGGTGCGTAGCGCACTCAACAACACCGAATTCCTAGGCCAAATCGCAGCATTAGAACCAGGTGTGGTACAAAGTGGAACTACCTGGGAAACTGTTGGCCAAGTAGTTCGTGTTGCAGTTGAAAACGCTAAACTCCGAGATGGAGTACCTGGTGCAATTGACGTGAGCAAAAGACTCGCAAGCATCGGACAAGAAGGCGATGTTTCTGGGGAACCCACAGGAGAACCTACAGGAGAACCTACTGAGGAACCTGCAGGAGAAGAAGAACCTACTGAGACAGAACAGCCTGAAGAAGAATCTCCCAAAGCACCCGCGAAACCAGCGCCTAAATCAACACCGGCTCCAATGCCTTCCAAGCCAGGTGCAAAGCCAGCACCAAGTGCCAAACCAGTACCAGGTGCAAAGCCAGGGACAATCACAACAGCACCTAAGCCCATTCTAACACCAAGCAAACCTGCTCCAGAACCTGAAGAACCTGGGCTGCAAGAAAAAGATGTGCCTTCAGCACCAAACTATACCCCTGATTTGGTAGATGATAGTGGAGAAAGCGCACCAAAGCCCCCGCCTGGAAAATCAGGCAAAGAAGATGATGATGAATTTGAAGAATGGTAAAATTTTGTCTCAATGCTAATTTTGACAAAACAGCGGCGTTTTCCACGCCGCTGTTTTTTGTCTAACAATAGACTTCATGTTCTGATAACGTTTCTAACGAGTAGAGCAATGCAACGATATATTTTCATGCTTACTTTAGGCCTGTTTATTTTAGGCTGTTCTCCCCAACAACAATCCAAGCTTTTAGAAATATCTACAATTCAAAGCCATTCAGAATTGTCAAATCCACAGATTTTAGGCTGGATTGAGCAACTGACATCTCCCAAGTTTTTTGAATATACCCAAGCGGCCCGTAATTTAATCGAGCGAGGCACCGAGGTCATTCCTTACCTATGCCAGCAAAGCGATAAATTTCGAGAATCGAATGATACCTTGCAGCCTGTATGTTTGATTTTGCTTCAGATTATTTTAGCCCAGCAGCCTGATTCCTGGCTGCAAGAGCAACTCCAAACACCCAATCTCAATCCAAAAATTGTTGAATTTGCAACTGCTGAATTAAAACGACGACATAAAACCAATGTTGAGAAATAAAGCATTGGCTGTTGATAATGTTTTTGGGAAATGCCAGTGATATAGGTAATTGTTCAAAAATCTTTGTCCTATCCGCTAGCAGATGAAAAATTTTGAACACATACCTATTAACATTTGCATTGAGAATCTCATATTATGAATTTGTACCGCTGACATTACGCGGATTTCAGCCTTGTATAATAAAAGAACCCATATCAAAAAATATTTAGGCCTATCTTATGACAATCCAAGTTTTTTGGCTCATCCATGGTGGGAGGCAAATAGCCAGTGCACGGCTTCATGGCTATCTAATTCACGAAGGAATTTCGGCAAATGCGAATTGTGGCATTGAATCCCATTTAGCATACGCTCCTCATGAATGCCATCGAGACATTCCATGGGAATCAACCGAACGAAACAATTTTGTAGAAGCAGCCAGGAATGGCATTGTTGTTTTTCAAAAAATAGCCGGTGTCCAAGCTAAGGCATTACTCGATGACTTAACTGCAGCAGGCATCACCACGGTTTATGTGCAATGCGATTATGAACCATGGAATACCTTACCACAACAATGTTCTGTATGCCTTTGTCCGTCTGAAGAAATGTTAAAAATGCTGCGTACAGAAGGAGCGCAAAAGGTCGCTTGCATTCCTGATCCAATTGAAATTGATTGGAAAATATCCGTTGACATAAGGCCAAACACAAAAAACTTGCGTGTCATCTGGGTTGGTAACGAAACCAATTGGCAACCACTGTCCATGATCAAAAGCATATTATCTGAGCCTGAATTTTCGGATTGGACACTCATCACGATCAGCAATCATGTTGATGCAGACTTTGCCTGGTCATTGGATAGAGTAAAAATCATGATTCCCACTTGTGATTTAGCCGTGATTCCAGTTGGGAAAGGCGATCTATATCGCGTTAAATCTGCGAACCGAGCCGTGCTATTTATGACCGCAGGCTTGCCTATAGTGGCAGGATGTTTGCCTGCTTATCAAGAAATTATTCGCCATAATGAATCCGGATTCCTGGCAGAAACAGCCGAAGATTACAGGGCAGCATTCCGTGCCTTGCGCGATCCCACTGTCCGGAAAAGAATAGGCCTTTTTGCACGGGCTGCTACTTATGAAAAATTTAGCATCCACCGTATCCTAAATTTATGGATTGAATTTTTTAAATCTATTGACTTGACTAAAGAGACAACGATTGTCGAGCCTTCATCAAGCAAAAACACGCAAAAACAAACTATGATAGGAAAATTGCAAACGACTTCCATTTCTTCCATTAATCCCAAATTATCTTTTCTCAAAGACAGTTTTCGTCCTTTGTTTCTAAGGCTTCGGGTGAATTTATTTATCATCAAAAATAAAATACCAATGCCAATTAAAAATAAAATACGCCCTATCTACCGTTTTTTAGGCTCATTTGCCAAATCCACGATACGTCATTTTTCAAGGCAAACCTTGCAATTGAGAAAAGATATTTACCAACAAATTGAAAATTATCAGGCATGTTCCAATAAAAATAGAAAAATCGTCTTTTACACCGCTATTTTGGGCAATTATGATACCCTGTTAATTCCAGATTTTATCCATAATGAAGTTACCTATGTTTGTTTTAGCGACAAGCCCCTCAATGACTATGGAATTTGGAACATCCGCCAGCCACCTTATTTCCATCAAGACTCCACGCGCATTGCAAGATATATCAAGCTTCATCCGCACCTCCTGTTCCCAGAATACGAAGTTGCGGTCTGGCTAGATGCCAATATTTTTTTTCACGGCCATATCATGCATTACATTCAAAGACTTTATAAACGTGGCTCCAACTTTGGGACAATTGCACACACGAGACGAAACTGCTTTTATGAAGAAGCCGAACAATGCAAGCGTTTGCTCAAAGACGATAGCGACCTCATCAACCGCCAAGTCGCTTATTACCAAAAAAATGGCCTTGAAAAAAAACAAGGCCTATTCGAGACCAACTTCATGATCACCTGCTTAACAGATGCCGCTGTTCAGCAGGCCTTTCAGCTCTGGTGGGAACAAATCGAATCCTTCAGCCGTAGAGATCAACTCGGCCTTCCTTGGGTACTCAAACAAACAGCCATCCCAGTTGCCAAACTATTGCCCGAAGGCTTTTCCGTTCATACACACCCTGACTTTCTCTATTTTCAACATTCAGAAAGCCGAAAATTGAAATTGCCACCAAAACTTTTTCAAATTGGGGCGATTCGAAATCCCTGCACAGGTTAGTAGAAAACTTTGATGAACAGAAAACATCCGGATATTTCCCAATGAACATCAAGTTTTGCATGGTTGAATTGTATCGTTTGCCTTCTTCTAAATCGTTCAAGCCGGCGATAACATTTTTCCAGATAACTATTTTAAAAGAAATCCTGATGTTATCGCTTAGCTTGACACGTATGGCGGCTACGACTACGTTTGTCAAAGCCCTGATTTATTTAGCTTTTCAGCTTTGAGCACACAGCCCTACAACGTTTGGCTTGCATGGATCAGTTGGCTATAATAACTTTGGTCTTGGGCGAGCAAGCTTTGATGGGTACCTTGTTCAATGATTTTGCCATAGCGCATCACTAAAATTTGATCTGCGCAAGCAATGGTACCCAAGCGATGGGCGATCATCAGGACGGTTTTATGTTGAAGCATTTGTGCAATTGCCTTTTGGATCCAAGCTTCTGTGATGGTGTCTATGTGGGCTGTGGCTTCGTCTAAGATGATGATTTCTGGATCTCGTACCAAGGCTCGTGCAAATGCTATGAGCTGCAATTGCCCAGTAGAAAGATTTTGTCCGTTTTCTTGGATTGTAAAATCTAGCCCATGCTGGAAAGAACTCAGAAGTTCATTGGCTTGTAGCCAATCGAGTACCTGCATAATTTTGGCATCTGGAATATTATTTTCAAATAGTGTGATATTCTCTCGCAACGTACCAGGAAAAACTGCAATTTCTTGGGGAATCAAAGCAATGTGCTTGCGCAGCTCGTACTGATCAAGCTCATTTAGCTCGACTCCGCGGATATAGATTTTTCCCTCGTAATGGTTATAGGCACGTATGAGCAATTTGGCAATGGTGGTTTTCCCACTTCCGGTTTCTCCGACTAATGCTACCACTTGCCCTGGTTTGACCTCAAAGTTAATATTTTCCAAAACACGGGGACCATTCGCATGATATTGGAAGCACACATTCTGGAAACAGATATTGGCCTGGTCAAACAATACCAAGGCTTTGCCGGACGGGATAGTTTGGGTGGTATCATAAAGTTGGAATACACGGTCTAATGCAACTTTGGCTTGCTGGAGCATCGCAAATTTATTGCTTAAATCTCGGATAGGTATAAAGATTCGATCAATGAGATTCATATACACAATCATGGTAGTCACCTGTGTGATTCCAAATCGAATGTGAAAGCCCCAATACAAAACTGCTGCGCTTACCATAAAAGCAATGCAGTCCACAAAAGCGTATAAGCCAGCATCATAGACATTGAACCAAACTGTTGAATTGCGCAATTTTGTACTAATGTTTTGGTATTGCCCTGCTGTGTGCGATTCTTGATGAAACAGTTGAATGATTTCCATGCCGTCGAGTGTTTCACTCAACATAGCATTGGATTGAGCTGCAAGAGCCCGTATTTCTAAGTATTGCTTCTGTAAGGTATGCGCGAGCCATCTGACAACAAACATGCCAAAAGGAAGAGCAATGAGCACCACTGGGGATAGTCCCCAATCTAAGGCGCATAAAAGAACCAGCATGCCGAGAATGGTGAGCGTATCTCGCACAATCGTAGCCAATCCAGCGTTTAATGTTTCTCGAAGAGATTCTGTGTCATTCACCACACGTGTCAAAAGGCTGCCAATAGGGTGAGTATCCCAATATGCTAGCCTGAATTGGAGCAAGGAATGGAATATATCAAAACGAATGCGCTGGATGGTCGAATAAAAGCCCATGCTCAGAGAATAGTCCAAGCCTACTTTAGTCATATACTCTAGGATCAATGCAAGGAGTAAGAACAGGCAAGTAATTTTTAAGCTTGTGAGATTCTGGCTTGCAATGTCATCTAATCCTTGCTTGAGCAAAATTGGACGAATTAGATCAAAAAATACACTGAGTAGCATGAGCAAAAAGCCTAGGATATAACGAGATCTATCCATTTTGGCAAATTTTAGAAATTGAGCAAGAATTTTGGTAAAGCTCATGGAAGACTCCGCTGATTTTGGGATTCCCAAACATCGCGATAATAGGGGCAATGGCACACAAGCTCTGTATGAGTCCCACGCGCGATAATTTTACCTTGATGCAAAACTAATATTTCGTCGGCTTTTTGCACTACTGAAAGCCGATGTGAAATCACAACCATCGAATGTGCGAAGCACGGTTTGTTAGAAGCAGCTTCCGAGAAAAGCGTACTTGCAAATATATTGGGGTTCTTGCGCCATTCTTCCAGACTTTGGAGGATAGCCTCTTGAGTGGCATAATCCACAGCGGCTAAAACATCGTCTAAGATCAAGATTGGCGCAGGCTTTAACAATGCTCTGGCCAGAGCAATGCGCTGGCGTTGGCCACCAGAAAGCATCACGCCTTTTTCGCCAACCACGGTTTCCAATCCATGAGGAAAGATTTCTGGCTGAAGCTCCAGATGGGCGTAATGCAATGCTTTCATAAGCCGTGCATCCAAATCTGAAGCTTTTATTTCCTCGGGTTGCAATGCAAGGCATAGATTTTCTCTCAGCGTACAAGAAAAAAGAAAAGCTCGTTGGCTAGCCCATGAAAAATATAGGCGGTATTGCGATAATGGAATTGTATTGACATCTTGGCCATTGAGATATAGGCATTGATCAGGCAGTGCATTGAACCTCAACAATGCTTCAACCAATGTAGTTTTGCCTGATCCAATTTGCCCAACCAGACCTAACACTTTGCCAGGCAACAAATCAAAAGTGATATCCTCTACACCAATCGCATGCGTTCTCTCTGCATGGCTTTGCGGATATTGAAAATGCAAATGCCGGGCTGACAAGTGAACAGGCCCATAGATTTGGGCTTTTTTATCCATTGGCTTCTCAGCAGGCAGCGTTTGGTTATAAGATTTTGGCGCAGCAGTGATGATTTCTTGGACACGCTCCATCGCTGGAAATGCGCGCTGAAAAATGTTAATCGTCCAACCCAGCGACATCAAAGGCGGCATGATCATGGCAATATAGCCTAAAAATGCAGTAATCTGGCCTATTTCCATCTTGTTGGCCAAAATTTGTGGGCCAATAAACCAAAGTACCAGGAAGATCGAAAATTCACCAATCCATTTGGATAATGGAGAAATCAAAGCAAAGCTTCGGAGAATGCTTTGCTGAGTTTGAAAATAAGCCTGATCTAAACTTGCAAATTTTTTTTCTATATTAGGCTCTGTATGATAAGCCTGGATAGTGGCAATGCCACGAAAAGCGCCCAGGCAAAAATGAGAAATCTGGCCTACTTGCTTGTTGCATAGCTTCCAAGATTCAAAGACCCTGCGCACATGCC
>JAKLHB010000259.1 GCA_022710345.1 Planctomycetota bacterium | reverse complement strand
TATAAAGCACTTGCATTATGCATTTTATTGCAAGGATTGTAAAACTTGCTTTCTGTGTTACTACAGAAACCTCTGATTAGCGTTTCGATAGAATATAAAAAATCTGACGTTATTCTATCTTTATGAAAACAAAGGGCTTGTTCGCATAGTGAGTTTCGATCTCCAAGCCTGCTAAACAAAAATCTTGAGATTATCCAACTCTTTAGTCTTTTTCTCGTAATTCTCGATACGCAAAAACAAGTTCGCTTTTCCAGCTTTCTTCATAAGGCTTGCTGCTTTCAATTTTTTGTAATTCCATCTGTTTCAGCTTCAGGAATGGTTTTATTTGTAGAATGGTGTGGATATATCTCGTTAAACTTTCACGATCAATATTGTCAAACCGAATGATATAGCGCATTTCTGCATATTGCACTCCGCCAGAGCTTCCAGTTTCCCACTGGCCTTGTTCTACTTCTGGCTCTGGAACGCGCGAAACTGTACTTTTGAAAAATTGATATACATCCTGGATATCTTTAGGCTGGGTTTGTTCACTTGCTGGTGGCAATTGTTGTTCTAAGGCCAATATTTTTTCTAAATGGCCTTCGCCTTGCTTTAGTTTGAGTTTATAGGTTGACAATTGGATATAATTATAGATGAGCCATGCCAAACATAGGCCGCTCAGCACAGCCATGGTGATGATATAAATTTTTACCATATCCATAGCATTGCTACCAGATTCAGATGCCATACAGAGTGCTCTCCAAAATGTTGAAACATCGAAGTTAATCTTCAAAATGGTTACCAACTCACTGCAATCACTACACCACTGGGATCATCCGCCTGTGAAGCGGTACTTAATTAAGGATTAGAGCCTTCCACTGCAAACTGGAAATGTTTTTGGATTGGATATTTTGTGCTCATTTTTTTGAGCCACCAATCTAAATCTTTTTCTGTGACTAACTTTTTCGCAAGAGATTCTGTAATTTCAGTTTGCACAGCAGCCCAAGATACCTCGGGTCTCTCTGGATATATCTCCAAAATTTGGAAAATATGATATCCCCAAGATGAAGGTACAATTTGACTTATTTCGTTAACTTGTAACTGGAATAACACCTGGTCAACATTAGGTTCTAAGTCTCCTGGATGTAAAATAGGCAATTCGCCTCCTCGCATTTTGCTTTCGGATAAAGATTCCTGCCGCACGAGTTGGCTGAATTCGATGCCTTGTTGGAGTTTTTGCAAAATTGCAGTTGCCTTAGCGTGTGTATCTGTCATAATATGACGAACACGAATTCGTTTAACACGAATTTCTGCAAGGCGTACGAGTTGTTCCATGGCCAATTGATATTTCCATTTGCGAAGCAATTTTTGGATCAGCCTTTTTTCCTGAATCCCTTGCTTTTGCAGATATTGTTCCCAAGATTGTTTGGTTTGTTGTTGGATTTGCTCCTGAAATTGTCGAAATTCTTCTTTGGCTTTTGCTTGAATCATTACCTGTGGTATGTTTATATTTTCTATCGTGGCTTCTTGGCGAATGATCCAATAAACCACCATTTCTCGAATGGTTTCTTGAACTTCTTGGGGATATTTTTGCGTCATTTCATCAAAGATTTGGGCTTTGGTAATGTGAAAATTTCCAACGCTGATCGCCAAATCTTTAGGATTCTCCTGGCATATCCCTGGCAAAATTGTCCAAAGAACCAGCATGATGAACCAACAATAGTACATTTCAATTCCACCCAAGTTGCTAGTTGCTAACCATAAGCAACATATTGGCTAATAAGCATAAAGAACAATTCTTTATGCAAATTCGCATTTCTAGTTGTTAAAAATTTTCATCAGTATATTCCTAAAATTTCATTTTGTCAACGGAATTAAAGGAACAAAAATGCAGAAACAAAGAAGTTTTCTTTTACTTTGTGCATGTTGCATTCTGTTTGCCTGTGAAAGAGCCACAACTCCCGAAGATTTGGCGGCTATGCAAGAAAATGGAGATTGGGAAGGTTTAGTTTATGCTATGAAAAACGATCCTAACCCATTGATCCGAGCAGAAGTTCCGTATTATTTAGGCAGGATATCAGACCCACGTGTTATCCCGTATTTGATTGGCGCATTGCGCAAGCATGAGACCATGAATGCTGCTGCCACAGCACTAGCTAATTTAAAAGCTGTCGAGGCATTGCCCCATCTCATTGCAGCCTTTGAATCATCTCCTGGAGATAAAACAATGCTTCTATTTCAGATTGCAAAATTAAGTCCCGAAGATGCTCAACCATTTTTATTGCAAACATTAGCAAATTCAGAATGGTATTTGAAACCAAATGTAGTTGAATGTTTAGCAGAATATGGTAATATTTCAGCCATTCCAACACTTCAAAAGCTCAAAGAAGAGTTGCCTGCAAATCAAGCAGATAACCCATTGGCTGATTTACTGGTAGAAGAAATTCAAAAAGCCATTGGCAGAATCCAATTTCGCGATCAACTTCTTTCATTAGAAACATTTATGCAATACGGATGGAAAAAATTGGATGAAGATACTTATATTATGCCTGCGCGGGTCTATTTACAAAAAATTGGATTTGTCAAAGCATATAGGGCTGAATGGTATTCAAGCAATGACTACCGCGGTTTTCTTTTTTCTGAAATGAGCAGCCAACAGGCATATTATTGTGGCAGCGGAGCACTTTCCTTCCAAGAAGATGAAGCAATTTTAGTTGGCTTATATACTTTAATGCAAAAACAAGATAAAGCCCTTTGGCGGCGGATGAAAATGAATTTGTTGGAAATACATTGTTATTGGCCAACTCGTAGCTTTTTCTTTTGTATCAAAGCAAAAGATGGGTCTCGGCATGTTGCTAAAAAAGGGCTGGATTCATTGCTAGAGCAGATTACTTTAGATGGTGAATAGAAGTTCATTGACAAAATTAAAAATATATGCTACACTCTCCATACGTCACTTTTTGCCCAGGGCTTTTTCCCAATGTTGCC
The DNA here is from genome assembly GCA_022710345.1 of Planctomycetota bacterium. Taxonomy (GTDB): domain Bacteria; phylum Planctomycetota; class Uabimicrobiia; order Uabimicrobiales; family JABWCH01; genus JAKLHB01. Next base: position 4,253 of record JAKLHB010000259.1, on the reverse strand, counting down.
CTGGGATAAAATACCTTTTGGCTTAAGATATTTATTTTTTTAATTACTTTTCAAGGGCCAGCCACCCATTTTGCTTAAGGGCAATAAACTATGGCTATTTTGAGTATTCCTCCTAGCTTTCTAGGATTTACATAAGGAGGCAGTTATGCCGAATGAGGATAAATATAATCCCAATTTGCAAATAGAAAGAGTATTACGCGAATTAGGAGTGCAAGGCCATGAACTCGAAGAAATGAAACAATGGATACTTTCTATTCGAAAAGAACTTTCCAAAGAAATCATTTCATTGGATCAAAAAAAACTGCCAAGACAGTTGGCCATTGTCAACAGTCTCCAGGCTGTGCAGACTATTGATATGATCACTGATCAAATCAGCGAGCAACAAGGTCTTTTGCAAGCTGCTATGCAAGGACAAGAAATCCATGACCAAGTTGCAATCATTAAGGCCAAGGTCGAATCTTTGGTTGTGGAAGGCCACATTGAAGCCCGTACCATCAATACCATTACCCAACAATTGAAAAAACTAATAGTGCCTGAGGAAAGTAAAGAATAAAAATAAATGCTGCAGGCAATGATCTGCAGGCATCTGGAGCCCATAATGATTCCACCTAATTCCATTGCCCGCCAGGAACCAGCTTTGCAAAACATAATTCCCAACCCAAGTTATAAGCGATTTGTGGGACAAGGTATGGTTGAAGCTGTGCTTTTTCTAACAATTTGCAGCATTGGACTAAGCCTCTTGGGAAGATATCACTGGTTTTTTGAGCTATTCACCCATTTTGTGGTGCAATACCTGATCGCTCTTGCGATTGGTTTAGGAATTATGGTCTATCTAAAGTATTGGAAAACCTGTTTGCTCATTTTTCTATTGATTGGGTATTTGCTGGTATTGATCCTGCCTTTATATATACCCAGATCACAGAGTAGCGAGCCTGGGGGAAAAATAGCAGTTGATTCCATTCACTTGATTAGCTTCAATGTCCATTCGAGTAACCAAAAACACGCCGAAGTACTCGAATTTCTTCGTTCTTCCAAGGCTGATTTGATTGTGTTATTGGAAGTTACAGGTAGTTGGGTGCAAAAACTAACACAGCTCCAACCAATCTATCCTTACATCAAAAGTATTCCAAGATCTGATAATTTTGGCATGATGATTTTAAGTCGGCTGCCGTGTGATTTTTCAGTACTGACCATGGGATCTGGGGCAATCCCTATCATATCTGCCTATGTAAAACCATTAGGCATTACGGTGATTGGTATCCATCCATTGCCTCCTATGGGCACTGAGTATGCAGAAGAACGCAATACCATGTTGTTCAATATGCAAAATATGATTGCCAATGCTCCTGGAAACGAACGAATTATTCTTTGCGGAGATATGAACTGTACTTCATGGTCCCCTTATTTCCAAGATTTCTTAAAATACTCACGGCTTTATGATTCTCGTGAAGGATTTGGAATACTGCCTTCTTGGCCTAACTCTATTCCATTTCTTTGGATACCTATTGACCATATATTAGTAGGATCGCATCTCAAGGTTTTGGAACGGGCTGTTGTGTCCAATTCTTATGGATCAGACCACTACCCAGTATGGGCAAAGATTGAGTTTCCAATGTTGGCTGAATCCATCAACACAAAAGCTGAATAGGCAAAACTTACGTATTGGTTAAGCTAGCATTCCAAAGAGTTTGCAAATCCGCTGGAGTAATTCCAGATATTTGCGCAACAGATTGCAATAAACGGCTTAAATCTTTTTTTGCTATTTTGTGGTGCATGCTATTGGTAACTTCCATTCCATCCAAATCAATCAAATACAGCCGGCCTTGACCATCAAATAAAAGATTGCTAGCCTTTAAATCTCGATGTCTGAGGCCGGCTTGATGCATTCGATATACCAAGTGCCCTACTTGGCGTAAGATCATTGTCTTGATGTCTGGGGTTGCTGCGGATTGTAAAAATTGTACTAAATTTTGAGCATTGGGAATTTCTTGAGTGACCAAATAGGAAAACACAGGTAGCCAAAGCCATCGTTTTTCTGCATAAAACAAAGGTTTGGCGGTGGGAATACCTCGTGTTATGCAATGGTAACCTTTGAGCCAAGCCCTTCTGGCTCGTGAAGGCCGAAACCAATCAAAAATCCAATTTCGGGCTTTTTTCCGACGATATTGCTTCACAATGCCAATCGAGGTTGCAAAAACCAATGATGACCTCGAATTTTTCATGATCCGTAATGATGAATTTTTCATGATCCGTTTGGGGTCCTGAAGCAACTCCGAAAACTGTAGGCAATGGTGATTCAAATCAGCTTGATCTCGGTATCCGATGCCAACTATATCGTTGTGGGAATATTGTTGAAAATATTTATTATTTTTCAGACATCGCATGGCACGTTTGTTCCAATATCCATACCGATATTTCCAAAAGATCTGGCACATTTCTGGCCATAGAGTTCGCCAATTTTGCGATTGGAAGAGGGTGCTATGCTGAAGATATTCCTGAAAAAAGCATAGATAATCACTAGTGTTTGCCAATTCAGTGAATGAATCAGCAAGCATGGCTAAATTTTCCAAGCATTGCCGACGATGAGCCCAACGGCAATGATGAACATTGTATAAATCCACAAGATAAAGCTGTCCCTGTTCATTTTCCAACACATTCCCAGTATGCAAATCTTGATGGATATAGTGGAGATTATGCAACTGAGCCACCAGCTTTGCCAAATCTTTTGCCCAATGCCTACGTTTTTCCCACTCTATGATTTGGTTATGGTAAATTTCTTTGAGGGAGCGTACGCCTGGGATCTTACGCAAGATGAGATATCCTGCTTTAGGGCCACTGCCCACTGCAATAGGGGCAGGGACAGCTAAACCAGCCTTATGTAAATCAAGCAAATTACGCCATTCTTGGATATGTCTGGGCAGGATCCATTGATGTATCCTATCCCAAAATGTGTTCATACGAAAGACTTTGACAATATAGCCAGGGTCATCTTCAATGTTGCTTTGGCTTTTGGGAAATAGTTCAAACACTGTACGGGCAAGGGAATGTTTGATGACACGGCTTTGCATGAAGCGTTGGGGGATACTCCAGCCAATATCTTCCAGAGCATGAGGAAATGCAGTCATCCAAGAGATACTTTCCAAAGATTCACAGGAAAAAATTTCAGCAACTGTTTTTTGCTCAATGATTTCCTGGTTATTTGGCATTTTCTGGTCCATCTTCAAGCTCAGATTTATCTTTAGGATACAACGAATCATCAGTGGTGAATTTGTTCAAATCAAAAAGTACCTCTGCCACACTTTGGTATCGTTCTTCTCGTTTTTTCCTGAGCATCCGCAAAAGAATTTCATCTATTTGGTATGGAATCTTTTTATTAAAAGATCGAATTTTACTAATGCTGGCTTTGAGCTGTTGTTGGAGCAATGCTTTATCAGAAACAGCCGTGATATGAGCCCTACCTGCGAATGCTTCATAAAATGTTGCTCCCATAGCAAAAATATCCGTGCGATAATCTGGCCGTTCACGTCGAATTTGTTCGGGTGCCATGTATAAAGGAGTGCCCTCTCGAGTGCGAAATTTAAAAAAAGATCTCCAATTCAAACATTCCGCAATGGAAAAATCAATGAGCCGCACATCCCCTTGTTTATTCACTAAGATATTTTCGGGCTTGATGTCTTTATGAATTATTTTAAGATCATGCAAATATTTAAGGGCTTCTAAAATTTTTCGAAAAGTCCCAATTCCCCTTTCTTGAAGTAGGGGTGATTTTTGCAGAATCATGGTTTTCAGGGTTTCGCTTTCAAAGTATTCCATGCTCATCGCTGGTCTAGGAGCATCTGGGATTACCCCATATACCTTAAGAATATAAGGATGCTTAAATCCAAGCATCAATTTTACTTCTTGATAAAATTGTTCTCGTTGTGCCCATTCTGTAGCGGGTTTTTGATTTAAAATTTTAATGGCCACGACCTGACGATCTGCCACGCGCTTGCCTTGGTATACTGTTCCAAATCCGCCTTCTTTGATCAAGCGATCAATGCTGTAGCCTGGGATAAACAAGCTCATAATTTTTCTCTCCTACTCTAGTCAGTAATGACTCATTGATTCCATCAAGTGGGATGGATTGTAGCAAGGTTATGAGATGTTTTCAACCAAAAAATCATTTATTTGATAAAGTTATCAGACGTTTCCGTAACCAGCCAAAAATAGGATGGCACGTGCATGAGATCAAAATTTCGAAATGCAAGTGTTTT